>CAYYAA010000087.1:3042-8727 GCA_964469875.1 uncultured Bacteroides sp. | reverse complement strand
TCGAAGGTGTTCAATTCCTCAAAGATGGTGACATCTGCGAAGCTATGGTACACGCAGCATCTGAGACAGTTCTTACTTGCGAAATGCCGACAAGCGTTGTTCTCGAAATCACTTACACCGAACCCGGTATCAAGGGCGATACAGCAACAAACACTCTCAAACCTGCAACAGTTGAAACAGGCGCTGAAGTGCGCGTTCCCTTGTTCTGCAACATCGGCGACAAAGTGCGCATCGACACTCGCGATGGCTCTTACGTAGAGCGTATCAAAGCATAAGTCAACCCCTTATGATACAAAAAAGTCCGGGCTAATTGCTCGGACTTTTTTGTATCATAAATAACAGGGTTTTACTTGCGGCTGATAGCTTTCCAGCAGTAAGCAGCAAGGATAGCACCGATTGCAGGGCCTACTACCATAATCCAGAAATCGCCCCATGCTGTCGGGTCAAACACGGCGGGACCGAAGCTGCGTGCCGGATTGACAGAGCAATTGTCAACGGTGATACCTACAATATTAACCAAGCCGAGAGCGAGACCGATTGCCAAACCTGCAAAGTTGCCCGCGCCTTTCTTTTGGTCAGTTGCGCCAAGTATAACCATAATAAAGAAGAAGGTCAAGAGAGCTTCACTTAACAATGCCATTGCTGGAGTTGCACCGGGCTGAAGAACATTTGTTGCCAAATAGCTATCACTGATAGCGGTAGTGCCACCAAAGTTGAAGCCGGGAGCCATTTCTACGAAAGCATACAACAAACCTGCGCCGATAGTAGCACCGATAAGTTGAGCTATCACATAGCCGATAAAGTCACGTCCTGACAACTTGCCTGAGAGCAACATTGCAAACGAGACAGCGGGATTAACATGGCAACCAGAGATATTGCCAATGCAGTAACACAGGCAGACGAGGACGAGACCGAAGCACAAGCCAACGCCTAATACGCTGATTGACGGGCCTGCCAAAACAGCACTGCCACAAGCGAGAAGCACGAGGAACATCGTTCCTATGCCTTCTGCAACATACTTTTTCATACTGTAGTTGAGTTTAAGTTAGATAATTATAATTCGCCTTACGCTAAGTAGGTAGGAGCTTTTATTTGTGATGTTTGTTTTTATTAGATAGAAGGAACAGAATTCACGTGAACTCTATCACTTTCAAGCATAATTGTCGCAAAGATATACTTTATTTTACAAAATGACAAACATTTGCATTAAATAATGCGCAATTATTGCGCGTGCAAGTATATTAACAGTCAATATTTTGACACTTTATTGCAACTTTAACGCATAAACCAATAAATTTTAAGCAATAATCCTACCGCAATTCAATAATTATTTTTAAATTTGCACATCTATGGCAATATTTTCAGAAGACATTAAACAAGCGGTAGAAGTGCTGCGCAAAGGCGGCGTTATTATCTATCCTACCGACACTATATGGGGCATAGGCTGCGATGCGACTAACAGCGAGGCTGTTAAGCGTATTTTTGAGATTAAGCACCGTGCCGACAGCAAAGCTCTTATCACTCTCGTTGGCTCGATTGCCGCACTTGAGCGCACGGTTGACGAAGTGCCCGACATAGCTTATCAGCTCATCGAAGTGGCAGATAAGCCATTAACCATCATATATGACCATGGTCGCAATGTCGCGCCGGAATTGCTCGCCGAAGACGGTAGCATTGGCATCAGAGTAACCACAGAGGAGTTCTCTGCTGCATTATGCAAGGCCTTTGGCAAGCCATTAGTCTCCACGTCAGCCAACATCAGTGGTCAACCGTCACCGACAAATTTCAGCGAAATAGTTGACGGTGTACTCAGCGCGGCTGACTATGTTTGCACATCACGACGCGATGAGACCACTCATAACACACCGTCATCTATCATCAAGATTTCAGCCGGTGGTCTTTTTAAAATCATCAGATAAAATTAAGGCGCAATGATAAGTCAACTAAACCGACGACGATTAGCATACATAATCGGAGATTTTCTGACGCTAAACGTCGGCTGGCTTATTTTTAATATAATCCGTTATTTTTATCTCCACGACTCGCTGCTCTCGAGCTCCATCATCACATGGCTGACATCAACACAACCCGTATGCGGTCAGATTTTGATACCATTAATGATGTTGGGATTCTACGGGTTATCCGGCTATTATAACAGCAACAACTTGTTCTTTAAGTCACGTATGGATGAATTAATAAATACAATCATCGTGACATTTATCGGCATGTTGAGTGTGTTTTTTGTTGTAATAATCAATGACAATATACCCGACCGATTGCACAACTACGAGTTGATGCTAAACTTATATGCCTCGCTATTTCTGCCCACTTATCTCGTCAGACTATCCATCACGTCGCGCGCAGCATATAAAATACGCAACGGAGAGACACGCGTTGAGGCTCTGATAATCGGCACGGGACACAGTGCCATAGAACTTGCCCAAAAGCTCCGTCAAAAGGGCTCTCGCACGTCATTCACTCCTGTGGGATATGTCTCTTATGAGAGTTATACGCCATACGAGCTTGACCTCCCGGTTTATGACATAAAGGATATGCGCGACATCGCCTCTCAGCTTCAAGTCAGAGTGCTGATTATCATGCCGCACCATGACGGTATGCGCCACACGCTCGACTTAATTAACAAGCTCTACCCTCTCGACTTGTCGCTCTACATTCCGGCAGACTTGCACCATCTCATCACGCTGCGTCCACGACTATCATCAGTTGCAGCCGAGCCGTTGATTAACATCACCAATGCCAACATCCCGGCATCCACGATTAACATCAAACGCTTCAGCGACATTATCATCTCAATCATTGCACTGATAATTCTCCTACCGTTTTTTGTCGTCATTGCCATTGCCATCAAGCGCGACTCTGACGGCCCGATTTTCTATCGCCAAGAGCGTATCGGCTATCACAAGAAGCCGTTCAACATCATAAAATTTCGCACGATGTACACAGATGCCGAGTCCAACGGGCCCGGTCTGACGACGCTCAACGATGCTCGTATAACCAAAATCGGTCACTTTCTGAGAAAATACCGCATTGACGAATTTCCTCAATTTTGGAACGTTCTCAAAGGTGATATGTCACTTATCGGTCCTCGACCTGAACGCGAATACTACATTCGCCAAATCATCGAGCGTGCCCCCTACTACAGTCTGATACATCAAGTCAGGCCCGGCATCACGTCATGGGGCATGGTCAAATTCGGCTATGCTTCGACTGTTGATGAAATGATTGAGCGTCTGCGCTACGACCTGCTATATATTGAGAATGTGTCGTTAGGCGTTGACCTTAAGATTCTGCTACACACCGTGAATACGGTCATTACAGGCAAGGGCATATAACCGGCTCATGCCACAACATTTAGGTTTACAATAGGATAATTATGGTAAATAAAACAACAACGCGCCGCAACTTCAACGACTACTTTATGAAGTTTCTGCAATGGCGCGAAGACCATATCAAGGAGCGCACATTCGTGCTCATATTGGCGCTATTCGTCGGCATCTTCGGCGGATTGGCTGCCATGTTGTTAAAATTCTTGATACATATTATATCATCGACCGTTACCTCAAGAATCGACATTAGCGCCGGCAACTATCTCTATATCTTATTGCCCGCCACGGGTGTCATACTCGCTACAATCTACGTGAGATATGTCGTGCGTGATGACATTTCGCACGGTGTCACTCGCGTGCTATATGCTATTTCACAGAACAAAAGCCGATTGAAGCGTCACAACATCTATACATCAGTGATAGCCAGCTCGATAACAATCGGTTTTGGTGGTTCTGTCGGAGCTGAAGGTCCTATCGTGTACACCGGAGCAGCCATTGGCTCAAACCTCGGCTCAATGTTCCGTATGTCGCCACGCATCTTGATGATACTCGTTGGTTGTGGTGCGGCGGCAGGCATCGCCGGGATATTCAAAGCACCGATTGCCGGCATGCTTTTCACATTGGAAGTTCTGATGCTCGACCTTACTACAGTGTCGGTCATGCCCCTGCTCATTGCGTCAATCACGAGCGCAACAATTGCATATCTCTACACCGGCTATAACTTTGAATTCTTCTTCAATCAAAGTGAAGATTTCTACATCGCCAAAGTGCCATTTGTTATTGTCCTCGGCATCGTCTGCGGTCTTGTTTCGCTATACTTCACACGCGCCATGAACATGATGGAAAACTTCTTCCGTCGTTTCAAGAATCGTTGGGTAAAGACAGCAATAGGCTGCTCGATACTCTCTTGCCTCGTCTTCATCTTTCCACCGCTATTTGGCGAAGGCTATGACTCAATACTTGACCTTCTCGCCGGTGACACATCGTCAATCGTCAACGGCTCACTCTTCTACGGCGACCGTCACGAAGTGCTGACAATCATACTATTCATTGCAGCAATTATTCTCACCAAAGTATTCGCCACATCAGCAACCAACGGTGCCGGCGGTTGCGGCGGTACATTTGCACCGTCACTATATGTCGGCTGCATGACGGGCTTCCTTTTTGCTTATGTCTCCAACCTTATGGGCTTCGGCATTGAGCTATCAACAAAGAACTTCGCCCTCATCGGCATGGCTGGCGTCATGAGCGGTGTCATGCACGCCCCACTGATGGCAATCTTCCTCACGGCAGAACTCACCGGAGGCTATGACCTCTTCTTGCCGCTGCTTATCGTGTCAACAATATCTTACGGCACAATCAAAACATTCGAGCCATACAGCATCTACACAATGCGTTTGGCAAAACGCGGCGAACTGCTCACCCACCACAAAGATAAAGCCGTGCTGACGCTGCTCAAAATCGGCAATGTCATTGAAACCGACTTCCTATCCGTAAGCCCCGAAATGACGCTAAAAGAGATGGTTGACGTTATAGCCAAAAGCAACCGCAACCTCTTCCCCGTGCTCAATGAGCGCAAAGAGCTGCTTGGCGTGGTCCTTCTTGACGACATTCGCAACATCATGTTCCGTCCCGACCTATACCGCAAAATGGTAGTCAGCAAATTCATGGCAATGCCACCGGCAAAAATCGTAGTCACAGACGGCATGGACAAAGTGATGAAGACCTTTGACGACACCGGCGCATGGAACTTGCCCGTTGTTGATGAGAACGGCATCTATGTCGGATTTGTCTCTAAAAGTAAGATTTTCAACTCATACCGTCGCGTACTGCGCCACTACTGCGAAGACTAAGCGCACGCAGACAATTGTAAAAATATCGCGCCCCGACATCGGTCAACAGACTGACATCGGGGCGATTTTATTGATGTTTTGGTTCTATGGGATATTAACGGCGATCAGGGGCTTCACCGGGGCAGCCTTGTCCATGACCGGGGCAACCTTGACCGGGAGCGCCGGGGCCACCAAATTCACCGGGGCGACCGGGTTGACCGGGACGACCCGGCTGACCTTGAGGCTGGCTAACTACCAAGTTTTCAAGGAAGACAACATATTGGTCAGCCGTCAAAATTCCCTTTACCTTTCCGAGGTATTCACGTTGAGCGGCACGAGGATCAGGACGCTGGGCAGTGCTGTCACATTGTGGGCATTTGCACTTACCTTCAGGCTTTTCGCCACATTTACCTTCCGGTTTAAGCGCTTCAAGTTGTGACTTCTGAGCATCAGTCAAAGTAATGCCGACAAACGGGTCGAAGCGGTCTTGGCGAAGCGAATCGCAA
>CAYYAA010000087.1:0-2942 GCA_964469875.1 uncultured Bacteroides sp. | reverse complement strand
AGTCAAAGTAATGCCGACAAACGGGTCGAAGCGGTCTTGGCGAAGCGAATCGCAAGGGCCTTCGCATTTAGGACCACCTTTATGGCATTTCTTTCTATCTGACTTAGACGTTTGCTCAGTCTTATCTTTTGCAGCGCGGCTATGAGAATGAGCCGCCATTGTTGTCATACCGAGAGATAGCGCTGCAACTATCGCCAATGACATAAATCTTTTAATCATAAAGTTAGTTTTAAAAATTAATTTCAATTTTCAACGGATTTATCATTAAGACGGATAAGTTACAACTAAGTTTAATCAATAGCTTAACATTTCAAAATCCTTAACACCGCAAATTCTAAATTAACAAATTCGCAGATAACCCAGACCGCCGCCATGCCACAATACAAAATCATCCCGAGACCGCCCACGACCTCGGGATGATTTATTATATTTGTGATAGAAATTATCTAACGACAATCTTAGATGTCTTGTCACCGATAACAACGATATACATACCCTTGTTAAGATTGATATCTTGCTTGCCTAGACCACTGTAAACTACAGTGCCATTAATAGCAACTACGCGCACCAGCGTATCTCCAACAACGTGAAGTACACCATCACTTACGCTATATGTTGTATCGTCATCAGCATAAACATCGCTAACACCATCAAATTCATCAAGCGATTTAATCGTCCAGAAGTTTTCCCAACCGATTGCATTTTGATAACTTGAGATAGATTCATTAGGAACATAGAGTGTGCCTTGCAGATAAGTCTCGCTTGCGAACGGATCTGTCGTAGTAGGCGGAGTTGCATTATGTGAAATTACAGAACGAATTTCAGTACAATCTTTAAATGCTCTGCTGGCAATAGATTTCACATACTCGCCAAACCCCACAGTTTCAAGCGCAGGACAAGAAATCTTAGAGAAGGCCATTTGGCGACCAAAATATGCCTCTTTCAGTGATATTGATGTTATTGCGTTTGAGCCAAGTGACAACGATTTTGCTCCATCTTCAAAAGTCAATGAAGTCAGGCCATTACAATTTTGGAACGCATAGTCGTAAATATACGTAACAGTGTTAGGAATGGCAAGCGCCGTCAAGCCTGTGCAGCCAGCAAACGCGTATTCATGAATATTAGTGACTGAGCTGGGGATGGAAAGCTCCCGTAAACTTATACAGCCTTTGAATGCTCCATCACCAATAGAAGTGACTGAGGTGGGTATAGTCATCTCTGGCAAGCTAATACAATAATCGAACGCATAGTCACCAATTGTTTTGACAGAGTTGCCTATTTTCAAAGAGTTCAAATACATACAAGCATCAAAAGTTTCACTTTTAATTTCAGTAACAGTATCTGAAATAGTAACAGCTTCAATACAATTAATGCTAAATGTTGATGACGACACATTTCTACCAAGATAAACTTCCTTAAATCCACCTCTAAACTCAGATGTTGTTAATAGTTTACTACTATCTTCAATTGTAAGCTTCTGTATATAATTTGAGTATAAATTGGCATTAAATTCACTCACTGTCGGCGTAATAACTAACTCACCAATAGAAGATAATAGTATGAAATTATTTGCCGGGGTATTATTAACAACGACCTTTTCCAAGTTTACGCTCAAAAATGCACCATTGCTAATTGAAGTAACAAAATTAGGAATTGTTACAGATTTAATATTACTTTCACCACGAACCAATATACCACTTACCTCTGTCGGCGTGAATTGTCTTCCGGAATACTCTACGGTTTCAGGAATAGTTAAATTTGCATCTATCACATCAGCATCTATCGCATATAAGCGACACGCTTTGGCTGATATTATTTCATATTTAAAGCCATCAACTTCAAATGTAGTTCCGGTTGGCACATACGGGCATACTATATTATTAAAATTTTTCCAATACTCGGCAGTTTTATAGTCTTGACTTGCTACTATCATTGGAGTTTCTTTATACGAAAATGTTGATGATGTAATTGTTGGCGGATTGACTGCTAAACATTCAATATAATCAATAAAATAACAGCCTGCAAATGCGCTTTTTCCTATTGAAGCGACAGACTCAGGAATTATTAACGAACTTAAGCAGGTACAATTTTCAAATGCGCTTTCACCTATCGAAGTAACTGAATTTTGGATATCTAACGTGGTTAAGTTTGGGCAGCCTTCAAATAGACTATTTCTAATCTTAGTCACGTAACCTCCAACAGTCACAGCCGTTAGATTTTCATTATTGCTAAATGTTAGCGAACTGACATCTCGACCAAGATAAATAGAAGTGGGATTGACATTTTTGAAAGCATCTGTACCAATTTTTACATATTGATCATTATCGTCAATTTCCAGTTTGGCAATACCACTACAACCATCGAATGCAGAGTTCCCAATCGAAGTAACCGACGCTGGGATAACCACATAGATTAAGTTACTACAGCCGTAGAAAGCATGGTCTCCAATCGAAGTGACAGAATTTGGAATAGTCGCTAAATTCAAGTTGCTACAGTAAGCGAACGCATAGTTTCCAATTGACGTAACTGTGTTTGGAATAGTCGCTTCCTTCAAGTTACTACAGCTCGAGAACGCATTGTTTTCAATTGACGTAACTGTGTTTGGAATGGAAAGTGTTGTAAGTCCATAACAGCCGTTAAATGAATATTGACCAATTGACGTAACTGATTCCGGAAATTCAAGATTTGCAACTTCTACATCATTTAGATATAAATGGTGCGCATAATAAAGGGGGTTCGATGTTGAAAATCCGAATTTAATTTTAGCCCAAGCATTTAAATCAGTTATATTGACTCTTTCAAGCATCTTACAGTTGTCAAAAGCGCCGAAACCTATTGAAGTAACTGAACTTGGCATATTCACTACTTTCAAGCTACTACAGCCATCGAACACATGGTCACAAATCTCCGTTATTGTGTTTGGAATATCCAATGATGTTAAT
>CAYYAA010000086.1:0-8864 GCA_964469875.1 uncultured Bacteroides sp. | reverse complement strand
GAAGAGAGTTAAATAATCACTTTAACATAGTTAAAATTTTAAGGCTGTCGGAGACACTCCGACAGCCTTTTTTATGCGCTATATATTTGTAAATCATAGGATAAACCGAGAAATCATTAAGCTCACAAAGCGCGTCAATACGCTATCTTTTTGATAAGTTTTTCAAAATAAAGATAAATTAAAGTCGCAAAAATTTGTTTTTTCCGACAAAATGATATAACTTTGCATTACCAACCACTTAATAGAAGTTTGTATGTGTCACACACTCAACCAAATTAAACTATACGACAATAGGCATGAGGAGACTCATAGCCCACGCGTTATGGTAATTTGTGCACACTTCAATTTTTCAACCGCAAGAACTACAACATTTATGTCAACCGGCTCGTGCAATCACGCTGAAAACGATGAAACCCTTCACTCGTTAGACGCAAAGGTTCTTCCGCCGGTTTTTTGTTGTAACAGCATGCCGAATTTCAAGTTTCTAATTTAAGCAAATAAGGCAATGAACAAAATATTACCCCGATATGCAAGCCAAAGAGCTACAATCTCTCCAAGAGACTGCATATCGGGGTAACTCTTTATATATACCCATTGTATCACTTAAAAAATTTCTAAGGAAGATGTCTACATTAAGATTTAAGGTTGTTGAGGAGGCTTTCAATCGCAAAGCCATTCCGGTGAACATCCCGGAAAAACGTCCTACCGATTACTACGCCGAAAAGGTTTTCAACCGACAAAAAATGTACCAGTACCTCCCGGCTAAAACCTTCTCTGCACTCTGGAGAGCCATCGACAACAAAGAGCCGCTCTCTCGCGAAGTCGCTGACAGCGTAGCTGCCGGAATGAAGCAATGGGCTATCGACAACGGAGCAAGACACTACACTCACTGGTTCCACCCTCTGACCGGTGGCACCGCTGAAAAACACGACGCTTTTATCGAACATGACGGCAAAGGCGGCGTTTTAGAGGAATTCTCAGGCAAATTGCTCGTACAACAAGAGCCTGACGCTTCAAGTTTCCCCAACGGTGGTATCCGCAACACCTTTGAAGCTCGCGGTTACTCTGCTTGGGACATCTCTTCTCCCGCTTTTATCCTCGACGAAACGCTCTGTATCCCTACTATCTTCATCTCTTATACAGGCGAATCTCTCGACTATAAAACTCCACTCTTACGCGCTCTTAACAGCGTCGATAAAGCTGCAACTGCTGTAGCTCAATACTTTGACCCCAAAGTTAAACACGTTTTCTCATACCTCGGTTGGGAACAAGAATACTTCCTCGTTGACGAAGCTCTATACTCAGCTCGTCCTGACTTGGTAATGACAGGTCGCACTTTGATGGGACACGAAAGTGCCAAGAACCAACAGCTCGAAGACCACTACTTCGGCGCTATTCCCTCTCGCGTTGAGGCTTTCATGCTCGACCTCGAAATCGAGTGCCACAAGCTCGGCATCCCAGCAAAGACTCGTCACAACGAAGTAGCTCCTAACCAGTTTGAGCTCGCTCCGGTCTTTGAAGAAACCAACCTCGCCAACGACCACAACTTGTTGCTCATGTCTTTAATGGCAGAGGTGGCACGCCGTCACAACTTCCGCGTACTCCTCCACGAGAAACCATTTGCCGGCGTTAACGGTTCTGGTAAACACAACAACTGGAGTCTCGGCACCGACACCGGCAAACTCCTCTTTGGTCCCGGTAAGACTGCCTCTGACAACTTGCAATTTATCACATTCATCGCCAACGTGATGGCTGCCGTTCACAAACACAACGGCTTGTTGAAAGCATCTATCATGTCTGCAACCAACGCACACCGTCTCGGCGCGAATGAAGCACCCCCGGCAATCATCTCTATCTTCACCGGCTCTCAATTGGCTGAAATCCTCGACCACATCGAGAAGAGCGACCAAGACGAGTTCACTAACCTTAACAACAAAGACGGCATTTCATTAGGCGTAAGTCAGATTCCCGAAATCATGATTGACAACACCGACCGCAACCGCACAAGCCCCTTCGCATTCACCGGAAACCGCTTCGAGTTCCGCGCCGTGGGTTCAAGCGACAACTGCGCATCCGCTATGATTGTCCTCAACGCTGCCGTAGCTGACCAACTCAACGACTTCCGCACTAAGGTAGATGCTCGCATCGCAAAAGGCGAAAAGCTAAACTCTGCTATCCTCGCCGAAGTCAAAGCGCTTATCATCCAATCTAAAGCCATCCACTTTGACGGTAACGGATACAGCGATGAATGGAAAGAGGAAGCCGCTCGCCGCGGTCTCGACTGCGAAACATCTGCGCCGCTTATCTTCGACACTTACCTCACAAAACAATCTTCTGAGATGTTTGAGCGCACCGGCGTATTCTCTCACATCGAGCTCGAAGCACGCAACGAAGTTAAGTGGGAAACTTACACAAAGAAAATCCAAATTGAAGCACGTGTCCTCGGTGACCTCGCTATCAACCACATCATCCCCGTAGCTACTCGCTACCAATCATTCCTCGTGGACAACTTGGTTAAACTCAAATCGCTCTTCGTTGGTGATAAGGGTGAACGCATCGCTTCTCACGACCTTAACACTATCGAAAAAATCTCAGAACACATGATTACTATCAAAACTGAGGTTGAGAACATGGTCAATGCTCGCAAAGTTGCAAACCGCATCGAAAACGAGCGCGAGAAAGCTATCGCTTACCACGACACCGTCGCTCCTCTGATGGAGGTTATCCGCTACCACATCGACAAACTTGAGCTTATGGTTGACAACGAAATGTGGCCATTGCCCAAATATCGCGAACTATTGTTCATCCGATAACAATTTCATTCTCTTTACATACAGTGTCCGCCCAACTATGACGGGCGGACACTTTTTTTTTACTTACACAATAACAACAAAGCCTAACACAGATGTATAACAAATATCTTCCCAAGCCACAGGGACTATACGACCCTGCTAACGAAAAAGATGCTTGCGGTGTTGGTCTCTTGGTGAATATCAGAGGCATAAAGTCTCACCAATTAGTCGAAAAGGGTTTGCAAGTGCTTGAACACATGGTACACCGTGGTGCTGACGGCGCTGACGAGAAAACCGGCGACGGTGCCGGCATTATGGTGCAGATTCCCCACGAATTTATATTGTTGCAAGGCATCGCTGTCCCTGAGAAAGGACGCTATGGCACAGGTCTCGTTTTCTTGCCGAAAGATAAAGAGACACAAGACCTAATACTTGATGTCATCGAACGCGAAGTCCTTGAATCAGGTCTCAGCTTCTTGCCGGTACGCGACGTCCCGACTAACAACGAACAGCTCGGCTCGGTAGCTCGCAAGGCTGAACCGATTATCAAACAGATTTTTGTCGCTGACGAATTGTCAAATGACCCACTCGAGCCGAGACTCTATCTCTTGCGCCGCAAGATTGAAAAGAAAATTGCCGAGCTACAACTTGACAAGGACTTCTACATCGTATCTCTATCATCTAAAAATATCGTCTACAAGGGCATGCTGTCATCGCTCCAATTGCGATACTATTTTCCCGACCTAATGAACCCGCATTTCACTACGGCAATGGCATTGGTGCACTCTCGTTTCAGCACCAACACATTCCCGACGTGGTCATTAGCTCAGCCCTTCAGAATGCTCGGACACAACGGCGAAATTAACACCATTCAGGGCAATCGCATGTGGATGAAAGCTCGCGAATGTGTGCTCCATCCAAAGGCTTTTGGCAATACCGACCTCACGCCTATCGTCCAAGAGGGCATGAGTGATAGCGCCTCTCTTGATAACGTACTCGAATTTTTTGTAATGGGTGGCATGAGCCTGCCACACGCTTTGGCAATGCTCGTCCCCGAAAGTTTTAATGACAAAAACCCTATATCTTCAGATCTAAAAGCATTCTACGAGTACCATTCAATCTTAATGGAGCCATGGGACGGCCCTGCCACACTCCTTTTCAGCGACGGCAGGTATGCCGGAGGTATGCTCGACCGCAACGGCTTGCGCCCGGCACGCTACCTTATCACCAATAACGACACGATGGTTATTGCTTCTGAAATGGGCGTCTTATCTTTTGACGCTTCAGAGGTACGCGAAAAAGGCAGACTTTGCCCCGGCAAAATGCTTATGGTCGATATGGAACAAGGCAAAGTGTTGCATGACGCTGAGCTGAAAGAAATGCTCGCTTCTGAGTTCCCTTACCGCGATTGGCTCTCTCGCAACCGCATCAAGCTCGACAAGATTAACTCTGGTCGCAAGGTTGAGAACACTGTCGATAACTTTGCGCGTTTAGTTAAAACATTCGCTTACAGCCGCGAAGAAGTTGAACGCATTGTTACGCCTATGGTTGCCGATGGCAAAGAGCCGGTCAACTCAATGGGCAACGATACGCCATTGGCTATTTTCAGCTCGCGCTCACAGTCTATGTTCAATTACTTCCGTCAACACTTTGCTCAGGTCACTAACCCTGCGATAGACCCTCTGCGCGAAGAGTTGGTGATGAGTCTCGATAGTTACATCGGCGCTATTGACCTTAACTTGATGGAGCCTTCTGCCGATTTGTGCAAGATGGTATTGCTCAAGCGCCCCATTCTAACAAATCGCGAATTGGACTTGCTCTGCAACCTTCGATATAAAGGTTTCAATACCCGCAAATTGTCGATGACCTTTGCTGTCAGCGACGGATATAAAGGTCTCGAAGAAGGCTTACGCCTACTCTGCGAAGAGGCCGAAAAAGCCGTTGACCAAGGCTGCAACTACATTGTGCTCAGCGACCGCGAAGTTGACAAGGAACACGCTCCGATACCTTCTCTGTTGGCAACATCTGCCGTACACCACCACTTGATAGACTGCCGCAAACGCGTTCAGACGGCTCTCATCGTTGAGACTGCAGATGCTCGCGAAGTGATGCACTTCGCCCTTCTTTCGGGCTACGGTGCAAGTGCTATCAATCCTTACTTGGCATTTGCCGTTATAGACCAACTCGTTAAAGAGAAGGAGATACAGCTCGACTTCGACACTGCCGTTAAAAATTATGTCAAGGCTATCGACAAGGGGCTGTTGAAAGTTATGTCTAAGATGGGCATATCAACATTGACCAGTTACAAAGGCGCTCAACTCTTTGAGGCAATAGGTCTTAGCAACGAGCTATGCTCTAAATACTTCGGCATGACCGTCAGCAAAATCGGCGGCTTAACTCTCGAAGACCTCGGCAGAGAGATATTGAAATCTCACAGCGCCGCTTTTGCCGATGACTTTGACGTAAACGAGCCGATGAGTCACCAAGGCATTTACTCCTTCCGCAAAGACGGCGAGCAACACGCATGGAATCCTGAGACAATCGCGACTCTACAATTAGCAACCCGTTTGGGCAGCTACAAAAAGTTCAAAGAATTTACATCTCTCGTTGACAACAAGCCAAAGCCAATCTTCATCCGCGACTTCCTCGACTACAAGAAAGGCGAGCCTATTCCCGTTGAGAATGTCGAGCCTATCGAAGACATCATGAAGCGCTTTGTTACCGGTGCTATGTCTTTCGGCTCTATCAGCCGCGAAGCGCATGAAGCTCTCGGCATCGCCATGAACCAAATCGGCGCTCGCAGCAACACCGGCGAAGGCGGCGAAGATGCTGAACGCTTCAAACCACGCGAAGACGGCACATCTGCTCGAAGTGCCATCAAACAAGTCGCATCAGGCCGTTTCGGCGTTACTGCCGAATATCTTGTCAACGCTGACGAGATACAAATCAAGATTGCACAAGGCGCTAAGCCGGGTGAAGGCGGACAACTGCCGGGCTTCAAGGTGGATAAAGTGATAGCAAAAACGCGCCACTCTATCCCCGGCATTTCCCTCATTTCTCCCCCACCTCACCACGACATATACTCTATCGAAGACTTGGCACAGCTAATCTTCGACTTAAAAAATATCAATCCCAAAGCCAATGTGAGCGTCAAGCTCGTGTCTGAAAGCGGCATTGGCACCATCGCTGCCGGCGTTGCTAAAGCCAAAAGCGACCTTATCACAATCAGTGGCGGCGAAGGAGGAACAGGCGCTTCTCCGGCAAGCTCCATCCGCTATGCCGGTCTACCGTCTGAGATAGGTCTCGCCGAGACTCAACAAACTCTCGTGCTAAACAACCTACGCGGTCAAGTCAAGTTGCAAGTTGACGGCCAACTCAAAACGGCACGCGATGTTATCATTATGGCAATGCTCGGTGCCGAAGAATTCGGCTTTGCCACTTCAGCTCTCATCGTCCTCGGCTGTGTCATGATGCGCAAATGTCACCAAAACACTTGTCCCGTCGGCGTTGCCACACAAAATGCCGAATTGCGCAAAAGATTTATGGGGCGCTCGGCTTATGTCGTGAACTTCTTCAAATTCCTCGCTCAAGAGATACGCGAGACTCTTGCCGATATGGGTGTCCAATCACTTGACGAAATCATTGGTCGCAGTGACCTCTTAACAGTCAAAGCAGATCAGACCTCTCCAAAGACTGACAGCCTTGACTTCTCAAAGATTACTTATTTCCCAAAAGAGAGCAAGACAAATGCTATCAAGCACTCAGTCACTCACTCTTATGACCTCAGCCGCGTGCTTGACCGTCAACTGATAGCACGTAGTTACGCCGCTATCGAGTCAAAATTGCCTGTCGAATTGGAGTTCCCTATAACAAACATCAACCGCTCTGTCGGCGCTATGCTCTCTGGTGTCGTTGCTGAGAAATATGGAAATGTCGGTCTCCCGGACAACTCTATTTCATGCACATTTAAAGGCTCTGCCGGTCAAAGTTTCGGTGCATTCCTCGCCCATGGTGTATCATTCCGTCTCGAAGGCGATGCCAACGACTACGTTGGCAAGGGCTTGTCTGGCGGTAAGATTGTAATCGTCCCGCCAATAGGCTCTACATTCAAGCCTCAAGATAACATCATCGCAGGCAACACTATTCTCTATGGAGCCACCTCCGGCGAAATTTACATCAACGGTCGCGTCGGTGAACGCTTCTGTGTCCGCAACTCCGGAGCTATCGCGGTTGTCGAAGGCGTCGGTGACCACTGCTGCGAATACATGACCGGCGGTCGCACTGTCGTTCTCGGCTCAACAGGTCGCAACTTTGCCGCAGGTATGAGTGGCGGCATCGCTTACGTATGGAATCCAAACGGCGACTTTGACTATTTCTGCAACATGGAGATGGTCGAGCTCTCTCTCATCGAAGACATGACAGACAACCGCGAGCTGTACATGCTCATTAGCAACCACTACAAGTACACTCGCAGCCCGCTCGCCGCCGCTATGCTCGAAAACTGGCAAGAATATGTATCTCAATTCATTAAGGTGATACCTTATGAGTACAAACGCGTCCTCCAAGAAGAAAAAATGGAGAAACTTGCACTCAAAATCCAACAAATGGAAAGAGAATAACCGCAACTAAAGACACGAAGAAAATGGGAAATCCTAAAGCATTCCTAACAATAAATAGAAAAGAGGCTGGTTACCGTCCTATCAGTGACCGCGTCAGAGACTATAGCGAAGTCGAGCAAACGCTCAACATCGAAGACCGCCGATTGCAAGCCTCTCGCTGCATGGACTGCGGCGTACCTTTCTGTCATTGGAGCTGCCCCCTCGGCAATAAACAACCTGAATGGCAAGATCGACTTTACCGTAATGACATCGAAAAGGCATACAAACTACTGACAACGACAAACGACTTCCCGGAGTTCACCGGCCGCATCTGCCCCGCATTATGCGAAAAAAGCTGTGTGCTAAACCGCATACACCAACCCGTGACTATCCGCGAGAACGAGGCTGCCATCGTTGAACGTGCCTTTGCCGAAGGCCTTATATCAGCCTGCCCGCCTGCCTCACGTTCCGGCTTTAAAGTGGCTGTCATCGGCTCTGGCCCTGCAGGATTAGCCTGCGCCACTCGCCTTAATCGCAAAGGTCACAAGGTGACTGTCTTTGAGAAAAACGAAGCTCCCGGCGGACTTCTCCGCTTCGGCATCCCCGACTTCAAGCTCAACAAACACGTCATCGACCGCCGCATAGCCTTACTCGAAGAAGAAGGCGTTGAGTTCGTCTATAACACTGAAGTAGGCAAAGACATCACTGTTGAGCAACTGCGCAACAACTATGACGCAATCTGCATCGCAATAGGTGCCGGCGTGCCGCGTGACCTCAAAGTTGAAGGTCGCGAACTCAAAGGCGTACACTTCGCTCTCGAAATCTTGCAACAACAGAACCGTGTCGTTGCCGGTGCTGAGATTGAGAAAGGTGAGCGCATCACAGCAAAAGGCAAAAATGTATTGGTCATCGGTGGCGGTGACACAGGTAGCGACTGCGTCGGCACAGCCAACCGCCAAGGCGCTCGCTCCGTTACTCAAATCGAAATCATGCCCAAGCCACCGGTAGGCGAGAATCCAAATACACCGTGGCCCTACTGGCCCGTTGTGCTAAAGACAACCAGCTCTCACGAAGAAGGCTGCGACCGCAAATGGCTACTCGACACACGCCGCATAATTGGCGAAAATGGCAAAGTCTCTGCCGTCGAAGTCGAAGAAGTTCGCTGGGAAGAAGACCCCGCAACAAAGCGCATGAACCTCGTGCATACCGGCAACGTCAGCACAATCAAAGCCGAGCTCGTACTTTTAGCGATGGGCTTTGTTCATCCCGTACAGACCTTGATTGAACAATTCGGACTCGAAAAAGATGCTCGCAACAACATCAAAGTCACCGACACTCACGCCACCTCTGTCGATGGCATCTTTGCCGCAGGTGATGCCTCAACAGGAGCCTCACTCGTCGTGCGTTGCATCGCCTCAGGGCGCGACACCGCCGCCGAGATTCACAAATATCTCCAAAGCAAGAAAGCATAATT
>CAYYAA010000085.1:0-9227 GCA_964469875.1 uncultured Bacteroides sp. | reverse complement strand
CTTGGAATAAGCGCAAGCTATTATATGCCTTTTGTCAGCACATCTGCCGGTGGTGATTATGTTGGATCTGTTTTGGATTATGGTCTTGGTACGAGTGCAGAAAATGCTTCATATAAGTCGGCAACTGGCTTTAGTTTCGGTCTATTTGCTGATATTCGTCTTTATAAGAATATTTTCTTGATTGCAGGTGCCAATTTTACACAAGTAAAGTACAAGAACGAGTTTAATCAAAACACGACTTTCAGACAGCCTTATACTAAATATGACTACTTAGTAGGTGAATTACAAAATTCATATACAGAGGATTATACACAAACGATGATAGAAGTGCCAATTCTTGCCTCTTATCGATTCAAAGTGAATGATTTAAGTCATATCCAGTTAAACTTTGGTCCGGTAATCAATTTTGGACTATCATCAAAATTAAAACTTTCAGGGAATTCAGATTGCTCTACAATGAAAAGATTTAGCAACTCTACATATCAGCCTGTTGATAATAGCAATTATAATCATAATACTGCTGTAAATGCTGAGTTCAACCTTTATCAGCCTTGTGTTTTCTGGGAAGAAATGTACACTATTGGAAATGACGCAGCCGTAAACCATCATGATAAGTTCCAAGAAGCCCCATTCAGCAAAGTTAATTGCGGATTACGCCTCGGCGTTGCATACGAATGGGCAGGCATTTCATTTGGAATATCATATACTCAAATGGTTACTAACATGGCTAACAAGAATTACTGGGAGAATGAGCGTTGGACTGTGCTAAACGTAAGCGACACCACAATGAAAGGTTACAAGCACCGCTTAAATACATTAGAATTTAAGATCGCATATACTCTGAGATATTTCAAAACAAAAAAATCTAAATAATTATGAGATGTCAATTTTGTGGCTGGGATAATCCTCCCGGTAAAGAAAGTTGCGAAAAATGCAATAAACCACTTTCAAATGGTTCGTCTGAAGAAATGTCGGCAGATGTAAGTCAAAGTAATCATGACCGTTCTACCGACCGTTATTCAGCATCCGTATTTAGCCCTAAAGCTACTGTTCGCGAAGCACAAGACTTGAGAAAATCAGATTCTGCCGAGCCCATGGAATGTCCAAAGTGTGGCTATCCTCTCGAAAATGGCGAATGTCCGGCATGTGGATATAACGCATCCGATTCATCACGAGATTCCCTGTCGAACGTTGTTAACGATGCTCGTAAAACGATTCGTCCAATTAGAAAGAGTGAGAAACTCGGAGAATTCAAGCTCGTCCCGATATCAGAGGAAACCGGTTTGTCAGATGGCGATGAACTTTCATTCGAAGGTAATGAGGTCGTTTTAAATAGAGATAATACAGATCCTCAGAATACCACAATTACATCCCAAGAACAGGCCTATCTTTCATTTGAGAACGGGAAGTGGAGTATAGAGGATAGAAGTGAACTTAAAACGACATTCGTTCAAGCTTCACGTAAAATCGAGCTTCAAAATGACGACCTGATTCTTATTGGCAATCAGCTCTATCGATTCGAAGCATAACACTATATGTAAACAATGATTGCATATCGACTTGACATAAACACCAACGATATGATTGATGACAAGTATTGTGTCATCAATCGTATCGGAAGTGGTTCTTATGGCGATGTATTCAAGGTGAAAGATAAACTCGATAATGACTATGCTCTAAAACTCCTTAGACTATGGGAAGTGTCTCATGAGCTGCATGATTCATTGATTGCAAAATTTGACCATGAATATAAAACCGGCAGAATAATGAGCGATTACCTTATACATAGCGTAGATTTTGGTGTCGTAAAAGGTAATCCATATCTTTTAATGGAATATTGCCCATTTGGAGACTTGTCTAAGCTAATTGGCTCTGATTTATCGTCATTGCCGAACTATGCTCACGACATATTGGAAGGATTGCATACTCTACATTCTGAAGGAAAGGTTCATCGAGATCTCAAGCCCGAAAATGTGCTGATTAGGAACAATGGCAAGGCTGCACTCACCGACTTCGGTGTCGTAGGTGAAATGGATCAATCAAAAAGAATGTCAGAAGTCGGATGGTGGAAAAAACGGCCTAAACAGGTTCAAGGGACTCCATTATACATGGCGCCGGAAATAGCTGATCGTGAAGGCGGAGGTGTTACCTATCTTCCAACTGTCGACATTTGGTCTTTTGGAGTCATGATGTACGAATTGCTAACAAGAGGGTCTTTCCCATTTGGTAACATTGAAAAGATAGAAGACTTGCCAACTTATCAAGAAAATGCGAGAATGGGAAAATGGAATATGACCGCATTAGAATCTGTTCCCAAAGGTAAAGACTGGGGCAACATCATTGAACGCTGTTTAATGCCGAACTATCGTGAGCGATACCAAAGCGCATTAGAAGTTCTTTTGGACATGAAGCCTCTAATAGGAGCAATGGGATCTATTCATCTAAAGGAGCGGCAATCTCGCTCAACCGCAATCTCCAAATTGGTAATTACACAAGGTGATAATATAGGAACATCCTATTTGTTACATCACTATACTGAAAGCCAAAGACGAATAGTAAGAGTCGGGAGAGTGTGTGGAAATGATATTGTCCTTCCTGAAAGCAATAGCACTTACCTATCACGCTATCACTTCACTCTTGAAAAGTCTAAAGATGGAAATTTCTGGACTATAAAAGATGGTCAGTGGATAAAAAATGAAAGGCGTTGGGCTACATCGACAAATGGTACGTATCTTAACTCAACTCCTGTCACACAATTTGGTTTGAAAATTTTTACCGGTGATATAATAACTGCCGGTGAGTTCAAAATTAAAGTGGAATAAAATAAACTAATAATAATCCTATGGATAATAAAACAGTTCAATACAAACGCACTTTACGAGGGTCCGTAGGTGCCGGCGTAAGTGCCCTGTTTAGTGGCAATGGACGACGTTACTATATTTTGGAACACAAGGATGCTTCAAAATACCACAAAGCGGGTGAATCACAAAAAATCATCATTGACCAAGTAGAACTTGGACGAGATGGCAGTTGCCAAGTAAGGTTTGACGAGACGTATGTCACTGTCAGCCGTCATCACGCAGCTATTATAAAAGATGGTGATCGCTGGAAACTCGTTCAACTATCTAAAACGAACTCGACATTTTTAAATGGACGACCAATTGATAACGAATGGTATCTTGAAAACGGCGATGAAATACAACTCTCTGTCGGTGGACCGCGCTTAGGCTTCATTGTCCCTGCCGGAAAACAGAGTTTAGTGTCGAGCATAAAGATGACAGAGCGTTTAGAATTGTTCCGAAAACAAGCATTACGTCCATATAAGACTGCAATCGCAAGTTTAGCATGCATTCTTGTCGTTGCAGTATTAGGCCTGACTGCTTGGAACGTAACGATGCAAAAGGACTTTGATGCTAAGATATCCGAAGCCGAGCACACTATTAGCGGAATCATCGGTAAAAATGCCGAACTTGATTCTTTGTTAGCCGTTGCACAGCGTGAACAGGCAAGGCAAGACTCCCTGATAAAGAGATATAAACGTCAATCATCAAGTCATGTAGTCTACCCGCAGAATTTAAGCAAAATGCTTTCAGATGTGGAAAATGATGTGTTCTTCATTCGTACAACTCGCGTCATTGTAACGGACGGCGAGGATGAAGTTGAAATCAACGATTATGGTTGGTACGGCACCGGATTCCTAACTGACGATGGTCGATTCATCACGGCTAAGCATTGTGTGACCGGCTGGTTGTTCCCGAGATCCGGAGGCCTTCCTTCTGGCGATAATGCTGACAAGATTATTCCTTACCTTGTCGCCGGAATGAATACTCAGGGATGGAACATAATCGCATACTTTGAGGCTCGAAGCAAATCTAAGGTGATAAAATTTAAAAGCACAGACTTCGTTATGAACCATTCAACAGAGCATAATTTGGATATCGCTGATGGTATTATCTGGCGTGAAGAAACTTCTATGTCTTCTGATTGGGCATACATTAGAACCGGGCAGAAGGGCAATATAGTAGTTGACGCTAATACCGCAAATTCGCTTCCTGTTGGTGCAGATTTGCATGTACTCGGATTCCCACATGGCTGGGGTGCAATTGATACCTACGACTTTAATTGTCTATATGGCTCATGCAAAACCTCTCGAACCGGATTAGATGGCGGCATTATTAGAGTAAGTGCGAGAAATTACGAAGCCGGAAATTCAGGAGGTCCGGTATTCTATATCGACAATGGTAAACTTAAAGCTGTAGGTATAGTCTCTTATGGCCAAGGAGATCATAATGGTGGACTTTGTTCAATTTCAAATTTACATTAGTCATGAGGGTTATTTTTAACATATTCTTATCACTTCTGATGGTTATTACTTCGCTAAGTTTGAGTGCACAAACCACGTTTAAACTTAAAGATTTAATAAGCCAACAAGAAGAGATGGCATCTGCTAATGAGCCATCTGCTGAGTTACAAGCCATATTGCCTGAACTGTCTATCATTAGACAGCAGTATCGTCTTGAACGTAACAATGAATTTTTTGGCAAAAACAATGAACCATATTATGGCGAAAACTATTCATTGTCAATTAAAGTTTCAGGTGGCACGATTATTAGTTCCACCGTTATAGAGCCATGGATATATGACTCTGATTATGCAAGGGATAATGCGTCCGGGACTTACACTCCTGTCTTATATTGGACCTATCAACGTCCTATAACAGAAGCAACTTACTCACCCATTAATCTTGAAATTAATGGAACAAGTGACTATGTATATCCTCTCAATGCCGACAAGAGTCTCTATCTGCACACTGATGCAATTAGTGATTTCGGATTAAGTATTGATTCGGGAACAGGAGTTAAGAATGGATATGTGATTTGGGCATATTCAAAGGCTGAAGTTCCGGATAGTGCCATGGCCATTAACTGCCGACAATCATCTTTCACGATTGACGCCAAAGCAGATAGCTCTTTAATTAAAATGAATCCTACTAACCACGAAAAAATCATAGGTGGAATCTTCGTAACGCCAAAATTTGAAAGAGGAGGGAGAGTCCAATACCTATTATCCGGCGTGGCTGTAAGGAATAAATCCGATGAATGGTATTTGCAATTACTATGTACGGATGATAGAATAACTAAAAGCGAATCATCTTCCATTATAACTAAGTCAAAGGACGAAAACAAAGGCGGTTCAAATAAGAAGAAAAAATAGTTCGATTTAAATTCAGACGGCATATAGAAGCAACTGATATGGTATCTTTTAAATTGTTTGCAGGCACTAATGTTGGCTTGCGAGAAAATAACGAGGACAACTTTGCTGTTTGTCCGGATCTCAATAAAACTGAGTGGATTGTACCTGCTGATAATCAGCAGTACATCGACCTCGGTTCAAGAGGTTGTGTTATGGTTGTGGCCGACGGTATGGGTGGACAAAACGCCGGAGAGGTGGCAAGTGCTATCGCAATTGACACTGTCCGAAAAATGTTCTCTCCCAAACACTTATCTGCAGATGTGCTTGACAAATCAGATGCAATCCAGCCTTTTATGAAGAAGGTGATATCAGAATGTGACATTCAAATAAAGAAACGAGCAGAAGAAGATTCATCCACTTTTGGCATGGGTTCTACCATTGTGATTGCATGGCTTATCGGCTGCAAACTGTATGTCGCTTGGCTTGGCGATAGTAGAGCTTATGCTTACTTAAAAGGTAAAGGCATTAAAAGACTATCAAAAGACCATTCTTACGTACAACAATTAGTTGACAAAGGTGTACTAACCGAAGAGGAGGCAATGGACCATCCTAATAGCAATATTATTACACGTAGCCTCGGTGATAACTCACAGAAAGCTAAAGCCGATGTTGCCGTATTCGATATTGAGGATGGTCAAATTGTGCTCTTATGTTCTGACGGTCTATGTGGAGTTTGTACTGACAAGAATATCGAAAGTATTCTTGATGAAGATCTCAATCTACAGATTTGCAAAGAACGACTTACTACAGCAGCTTTAGCTGCCGGCGGAAGTGATAACATAACTATTGCGTTGATGCAGATTAGGAAAGACTCAAATGAGGCAGCTGACATAAGCAATGCGGGAAGGCAAAGCAAGATTAAAACGCCGCTTATGTTGACTTCAATATGCTTGTTGATAGCTCTGTTTATTATAGGCGTTTCCATTGTTAAACCTAATGGAAATGTAACCCCGTGCGTTAAGATTCTTATTGATAATGATACTTTATCATCTCAAGGGAGCACGCCATATCATATTCTTGTTGTCGGTGACAGCTTATCTAAATTGTTCTATGACAATACCTTGATAGATGTAAATGAGAAGGACAGTATCATTACCGTTAAGAAACTGCCATCTTTGTATGATGACACGACAACATATATTAAAGCTATATGTAAACATAATCCATCTTTGAATGATTCTGCGCGATTGGTCATCAGAAAGAGCTTGGAATTACCAAAGAAAAAAGCCCCTCGTGATGAACGAAATAAGTTAGACAAGCCACGAAAGGTCTCTGAGACACTTGATGAGAGTAGCTCGCAGACACCTGTCGAGCACATGGTAGATGCTAATAAAATAACGCCATCAAGTGGGGAAAAACCGAATTCTCTTCAAAAAATTAAGAAATAAAATTAACTAAAATCATCAATGAAAAAATTTTTAACATTAATCGCATTCGCGATGACCATCGGCATGGTAGCCTGTTCCGATGATGATTGTGATCATCAAATTACAAATGATGATGACTCTGAAGTTTCCGTATCACTTGTCGGAAGCTGGTATGAAGAAAGCGAAAACGAAGAAGTGCGGTATAACGAAACCGGCACTTACTACGATGTGCTTTCCAATTATGTGAGATGTGCGGAAACTGAGGGCAGATGGGAATTTGATAGTAAGAATAGCAAATTGACGGAAACATATACGTTCTTAGGTCATAGCAACTCGGAGTCCTTTACAGTAAAGGATCTTTCTGAATTGAGCTTTACAATATCATCATCTACGAACGGAGCGCACACGTATGAGAAAATTGTTGAAAGCTACAACATGAATGTTGGAGAAACGGTGACAATTGAATTTCCTCGATTATATCCCAACTATTCTGTAATCTCCTATAGCAGTAATAACGAAAGAATAGCAAGTGTCACTTCTGATGGTGTAATTAAAGCTGAAGGCGAAAAAGGTTATACGTACATCAAGGTAAAGACAGCTACGAATACTGTATGGGTAAAGGTAACCGTCGGTGACAATAATGCGGATTTATGGTACGACTATGTCGGCTTAATAGGCCTCGACTATAGTGGTGTAACGAATGCTTTAAGCAGTTTAGGGGATTCTGCTCCCGGTGAAAATGGTTATTCATTTGGATATCTTCAAAGTACTCATGATGTTATAGAAATACTAATGTTTGTACTTTGCAAAGAGGATGGCACAACTACTGATATACTGTTAAAGCTGAAAGAGGATACCCCGGAAGCAGAGATTCTATCATATATGAATTCTCGATACTATAAGATGCAGACCTCAGACCAATATATTTACTACTCTTCTGTTGAAGATACAGAAAGCTCAAAGGCCATTATTGTGTATGATAAAACTAACAAACAAGTTGTATTTAAAGAAACTCAACACTTTTTGCATTATCCTCACGTGAAGGACCTTTGGACTGACTTTACCGGCTTATTCGGTAACAATAAAGATCAAGTAAAATCTGCAATGGATGGATATGGATATTCATTCTTAATGTCAGACTCATCATATTCTAAAGACGGTGCTGACTATTATAATATAACCGGCAACAGTTATGCTCAAATGGCCGCATTTATATTCAATCCTGATAAACTTGTATCTGAATTCTGGGTATACCTTAATTCCACCTCAAACAATAATGACATCTATACATACCTTTGTGCAAAGTACACTGAAAACAGCTCTGAATCTTCACAATACGAATCTATATTCTATAATGAAGACAAATCAATAAAGGTTGCATTCAATCGCGAATATTCTGCTGTTATATACACAAATCTAACAATGAAGCAGCATACCGGCCCTGAAGAAATACTCGGCACTTATTACGAGGGACTTGGTATGACACGCGACCAGATATTGTCTCAATATGGCACTCCCTATACAGAGAGTGGCAACATCTTATATTACTTAGGAGAAACAAATAATGTATCTTTTGCCTGTTTCTCAATAGATTCAGAAACAGGCATCTGCAAATCATCACAAGTGTTTATTAATGAAAATGTAGACAACTCTACAATTGTTAATTTCCTTGGTTCACAATATACAGTATACGCTAATGGTACAGCAGATGATGGAAGTCAATACGCATGGATAAATGCTTCAACTTTTAGTGAAGCAACTATGGGAATTATATATTATGTGAAAAGTAAAACCGTAAATTATGTGTTATTATCTTCATCATCAAGAGCAAAATCTATTAATAATTTTGGCATTGATGAAAGAGCTATTAGAAACATAGCTTCAGCAAAAGCATCATTGCTTAAGGACAGAATGAAGATTAATAAATTTAGAAAGAATTAACCTTTACAAAAAAAAATAACGGGCGACATTTTTGCCGCCCGTTATTTTTATCATACCTATTCTTTGTAATCATGCGTAATCACCTGCTATTATTATGAGTAAAGGCATAAACGGCTAAACTGCTTTTGCAGATTCCAAAATAAAGCCGGGTATCGGTTCGTGCATATCCCAGACAACATTCTTTGGACTCCTGAGCTTGGTGTTCCATACTTATAGAGCAACCGCGAGGCAAGAATTTAAATCCACTTCTAATTTCAAGAGCGATACTCTTGGTCGTTCTGCCAACAAGAGCACGAAATCGGCGTTCGTAATTATAGCTTTTATTAGCTTGAGCGACAAAATCGAGGACTGTGAGACATGTTTTACCATCAGCAAGGCGTAATCCACGTCCCAATTGCTGAAGGAATACGGTGAGCGATTCGGTAGGCCGCAGTTTAATTTCTCGGTAAAGGATTGACAAACTACACTCAACAATGTGGGCAATTTATTTTTTTTGATACTTTATCATGAGTGTCCATTTTTAGTGGACACTCATGATAGGGAATTTATAACTAAGATCCGTGATAACATCATAAGCTACTTTACTGTCATTGCAAGATGTTTATGAGGACTGTTGTGAGTCAAGAATAAATTGCAAAGTCAGGGTGAAAAATAATATGTTCTATT
>CAYYAA010000084.1:0-9364 GCA_964469875.1 uncultured Bacteroides sp. | reverse complement strand
TAAAGATAAACCATTAACAGCCATGTCTAAGATTTGTCAAATCACCGGCAAAAAAGCGATGGTGGGCAACAATGTGTCACACTCAAAGCGTCGCACCAAACGCAAATTCAATGTCAATCTCTTCACTAAGAAATTCTTCTGGGCAGAACAAGGCATCTGGATCAGCTTGACTATTTCTGCTGCCGGTCTCCGCACCATCAACAAAATCGGCTTGAACGCTGCTATGATGCAAGCTGCCGAAAAGGGTTATTTAAACGAAAACGATATTAAATTCATAGGATTCTAAGAAGATGGCAAAGAAAGCAAAAGGTAATCGTGTGCAAGTAATCCTTGAATGCACCGAACACAAAGCAAGCGGTATGCCCGGCACTTCTCGCTACATTACCACTAAAAACCGCAAAAATACAACCGAGAGATTGGAGCTTAAGAAATACAACCCTATCCTTAAGCGTGTAACTGTTCACAAAGAAATTAAATAATCTGAAATATGGCAAAGAAAACCGTTGCATCACTTCAAAAGGGTGAAGGTCGTACTTACAGCAAGGTCATCAAGATGGTAAAATCTCCCAAGACCGGTGCCTATGTCTTCAAAGAAGAAATGGTTCCCAACGATGCTGTAAAAGATACTTTGAAATAAGTCCTGCCGCACCGTCACTTTGACGGAACGCATCATAAAGATATAAAGCTCATTGTTCCCCACGAACAATGAGCTTTTTTTGTGCTCTCCTTGGCGGAACAAAACAGGTCCGCGAGTATGGCAACGGCGCGAGGGGTGGTGGCGAGAGAGGACGGTGGTATCGGTGCGGAGGGTAGCACCCCGGAGGGTAGCGGCGCGGAGGGTAGCGGCGCGGAGGGTAGCACCCCGGAGGGGGGCATTTTCACATCCACCATTTTTCCCGGGGTAGAAACCCCGGACTATTAAATTTTGCCCCTAACGTGGCAGATGCATGACCGCGGCAGTGTGTGGCGATCACGGCCGCTATTAGCGGGTGAGAACGCCGTAGGCGTAGAATGCGGCAGTAGCCGCATGATATGCGTAGCCTCGGGTAAGGGCGGCGTAGCCCCCGCCACCCGAGGTAATTTTGCTGTTATTATTTTACGCCGTGCCTTTAGGTACGGCAATAGATGCGCGGGGTTGTTGCCATACCTAAAGGCATGGCGTTTTTGTATTTGTTTATGCGACCCATGGCTGCGGTGCCTAAAGGCGACCTTGCCATGGGCTACGCTTATTAATGCGGCAAGTGCCGCATTTTACGCCTAAAGGCGTGGTTCTAATCGCGTGTCATGTGTTGGTTGGTGAACGCCCACAATATGGGGCGTAATGCTCGACCGCGGTGGTTGTCGAAGATAGTCTGTCTGACGACAGACTCAGGACGGGTGGATGTGTCCCCACACCAGCGGCGGGGCCGCTGATGTGGGGTTTGCAGAGGTGGGCGGTCTACGACCGCAGTTTTGTGGCGAGAGAGGTCGGTCGGTTGCCGACCGAAACAGAACAGCTTCGCGAGGATCGGCTTTGTCGCGGATGTAGCACCCAGGAGGGTGGGTCCTACATCAGTCTTTTTTCCCGGGGTTTTGTGACGAGAGAGACGGCCACGACAAGTCGAGGCCCTACTCAGCAGCCCCTTAACGGGGCAGCGACCCGCACGACCGCAGTTTTGTGGCGAGAGAGACGGCCACGACAAGTCGAGGCCCTACTCAGCAGCCCCTTAACGGGGCAGCGACCCGCACGACCGCAGTTTTGTGGCGAGAGAGACGGCCACGACAAGTCGAGGCCCTACTCAGCAGCCCCTCAACAGCACGCGCGGTGGGGGTTAGAGTTTTACTTTTTGGGAGGTTTTGTGGCCGTCGGCGTGGGTTGTGACTTTGATGTAGAGTCCGGCGCCGGGGTTGGTGACGGGTGCGCCTTGGAGGTTGTAATATTGCTCATCGGTGATGCGTTGGTCTAATGCAACACTCGTGACGCCGTTGTTGTCCTCGTGGGGGTTCTCGGGGTTAAGGCTGAGTGTTATGGGGTAAATGTAGTTTGTGGCATAGCTGCCATTAAACCATATTGAGCCATAGTATTTCTTGCCGGGGATGCCGTCTTCAAAGTCATAAGTACCGGAAATTTCTTGGAGTTGCCCGCCTTCGAGTGTGATGTCGGGGATTGTTAATGACGCGGCTAATGTTCTCTTGTCTTCTTTCCAAAGGTAAATGATGCAGTCTTCGAGTATGTATCCTTGCATACAGGTGACGATGAATGAGTATGGAATTGCGTGTTGGTTAACATCGTCGGGTGTTAGACCGCCGAAGCTGACGTTGTGCACCATTATCATTGTTTCTTCGTCGAGTTGCTCGATTTCGACATCAATAGGGTCTCCGACAGCTTGATCGAGATAGTCGTTGTAGAGACAGAGTTTGCATTTACCCGGGGCAATAATTTTTTTGAAGTTAGTTACGATTTCAAATTCTTCGGAGTTATTTGGGAGGACGTATATTATCTCGTCATCATTAGACTCTGTAATGAATTCACCATTGGTGCTGTAGACACGAAGTGAAAGTTCGCTGATAAACTCTTTGTCGCCATTGTTGATGATTTTGGCACGAACCTTAAACTTGTGAGAGTTATAGAGTTTGGTTTCGACTTTAAAATCTTGGACAGCAATATCATAATAGTCTGATGGAGTTGCAGTTATCCTACCATTATTGACAGTGACATCATAAGAAGTTACGCCGCTGACCACGGTTAGGATTTTGTTCCACTCCTCTGTTTCAGTATCATACCAGACGGGGGTGACTTTATATTCACCGTCTTTAAGATACTCGCTGTCATTGGGGTTTGATTTTGTTCTAATAGTGAATTGTGAATAGCCTTTGTTATGTGCCAAGTTGTTAAACGAGCCACCAGTAAGGTATTGTACGACTTCCTCACCATCTTCGTTTGTAGTGACGAATTTGAGGCCAAATTTGCCGCTAACGGGGTAGAGGCTTTTGTTGTAAGTAAATCCAGAGACGACGAATTGCAATCCGGTGCGGAGTGCGGATTGTACATTGTCGAAGCCTGAGCCGGTGTTTTCGACTTCGTAATTTTCGTTTTTCAGAGTGAGTTGGAAGTTGTTTTGTATAACGATGTATTTTGTAGGAGAGCTCTCGGCTTGAGCGGGCTTGATGTTGTAGATAATTTCTTGGTCCATGTTGTAACCGAGAGAAGAACCGCCTGTACCTTGCATATCGGGGTCGAGAGCGTCTAAACGGAAGTAGCCGTCACTCATGCCACCCCAGCCCCAATTGATGTGGAAATATCCGCAGTCTTGGTAACCGTCGCAAACGAAAGTGTGGCCTGAGTTGTCGAGTTCATAACCGGAATACATTACCGGCTGACCCTTAGCAAGTTGGTTGTAAATAAGTTCTTCCCAGTCGAGAGTGTTGAAATAAGCGCGCTGAATATCGACAAGGCTCTTGTCATAGCTAAAGTTCTCAATTAAAGCTAAAGCGAGGTCATACGTGCTGGCACCACTTTCGTTTTTGCCATAGTTAGTCTTCATGGCAATGCCGCAGTGGTACATGAGCAAAGCGACAGCATCTTGCTGTTGCTGAGTCTCATCGCCGGCAGTATATGAATTAAGCATATTGTCCCAGTCGTAATAAGTGTTGCTGAAGTCGGCATAATATTCGCTGTCACCGGAGGTGTAGTATATTTCGCCTTCGCCTTTCTTAGGCCACTCATAGTATTTCATAACCTGAGCAGCGGCGGTAGCGTTACAACCTGTCGGGTATTTGTTTGGACACATATTATGGTAAGGCTCTTTTTGAGACCAGCGAGTAGACAAGAGCGGACTGATGTTGTCACGTCTTGGGCGAGCAATCTGCGAAGGTTTGAAGTTGTATTTACGCGCAGCGGCAATCTGAGCGTCGCAGTTTTTTAGCCACGCTTGAAAACTCGGAGGGAGATTGTCAGAGTCGATGTTGCCATTATCTGCAAAGCCGAGAATAGCATCGACATTGTCATCGGCAGCAAGCACGGCAAATCCGCCTTTATCATAGTTAAAGACGTAACTTGTCGGGGCTTCATCGGCAGTCGAAGTAAAAACGAGTTTTGGGGTGCCTTGACCAAATTTAGCGGCCACGCGCTGTGACCGGCTTGAAGTTGTTGCTCTATGGAGTGCAGCTTCAGGCGTTAGGACTTCGGCGTTGCAAATAAGAGCGCTTGCCAAAATCATTAAGATAACAGAAAACTTGTGCATAGGTTATTATTGAGTAAAAGTGTTTATGTTATCAGTTTTTTGAGCCTTATTAGTCTCCCGGCAAGGCTCAAGATAAACGCCGAGAGACAGTTTGGTGTTTTTCTAAAGGTAATTAGAACTTGTTGATAGTCTGTCGGAGCGCAGTTAGGTGTTCAAGCAGATTTTCGAGCAGGTCTAATTTGAGCATATTTGCGCCGTCACTTTTAGCGACAGCGGGATTACGGTGTGTCTCGATAAAGATACCGTCAGCGCCGGTAGCGATAGCAGCGCGACCGATAGTCTCAATCAAGTCAGGGCGGCCTCCGGTAACTCCGGCAGCTTGATTAGGCTGTTGGAGCGAGTGTGTAATATCCACGATAACGGGGGCTTGACATTCACGTTGCATGGTGGGTACGCCACGGAAGTCAACAATGAGGTCACCATACCCGAAGGTTGTACCGCGCTCAGTTACAGCGACTTGGTTATTACCACAACCGCGAACTTTGTCAACAGCGAACTTCATAGACTCAGGTGACAAGAATTGACCTTTCTTAATGTTGACCAACTTGCCAGTCGCAGCAGCAGCGTTGAGCAGGTCAGTTTGTCGGCATAAGAAAGCGGGGATTTGCAAAATATCGACATACTCAGCAGCCAAACGGGCTTCGTCTGCAGAGTGAATGTCAGTGACCACCGGCACATCAAACTCCTCGCGGACTTTGCGCAAGATTTTGAGAGCTTTTTCGTCGCCAATGCCAGTAAAGGAGTCACTGCGAGAGCGGTTAGCCTTTCGGTAGCTGCCTTTAAACACATAAGGGATGTTAAGGCGTTGGCAAATCGGCAGGACGTTAGCTGCGATGTCGAGAGCCATATCCTCGCCCTCGATAACGCAGGGGCCTGCCAATAGGAAGAAGTTGTTGGTGGTCGATGATTTTAAATACTCAAGTGTAGTCATCTATTTAATTATGCAATTGATTTATAATGTGACAAGTATCGCAAGCGACCAAAGCGGCAGTCTCGGTGCGCAGTCTGTTGTCACCGAGAGTGACGGGAGCGAAACCGGCATCTAAAGCGGCAGATATTTCGTCCTTAGAGAAGTCACCTTCAGGGCCTATCAGTATGACAGTATCACGGAATGGTTGATACTCTTTAGATAACAATTTGCGTGGAATATCGGGGTCGCAATATGCGATAAATTTCTGTTGTTCTGATGCTTGCGCGATAAAATCCTTATAAGCCATCACTTCAGTAATCTCAGGCAAGACAGCTTTAAGGGACTGTTTCATCGCAGACACGGCGATTTTAGAGAGACGCTCGACATTAATCTCCTTGCGCTCAGAGTAGCGGCAACGGAGAATTACGATGCGATTGATGCCAATCTCAACGAGCTTCTCGACGAGCCACTCCATGCGGTCCATGTGCTTAGTGGGGGCGATTGCGATGGTGATGCGGTTCTGCCAGACGAGCGGAGCATCCACGGTGTCGATAATCTCGACCATTGTGCGCTTGTTGTGAGCAATGGCGATGCGACACTTGAAGATGTGACCACAACCGTCGACGACCTCGATTTCGTCACCTGCTTGCATTCGTAGAACGCGAGTGCAGTGAGCGGAATCGCTCTCGGGGAGTGTCAGAGTTTCTTTAATATCGGGTGCGTAAAAGCGAATCATTTATATATATCGTTAAGCGTTTTGAGCCTTGCGGTCATTATCTTTAAAGATTAGGAGGAAGAGGACAGCAATCACAGCGGCGTAAGCGGCGAAGATGAGCCAAGACTGACTCCAACCGGCAACTTGCTCGACACCTTCGGGGCGTGAGTAGACGAAGTGATTGATGACTTGTTGTGCGCAGAGAGTTCCGACCGTAGCACCGATGCCGTTTGTCATAATCATGAACAAGCCCTGTGCAGAAGAACGTATAGAGATATCAGTCTTTTGGTCAACATAGAGAGAACCAGAGACGTTGAAGAAGTCGAAAGCTACGCCATAGACAATCATAGAGAGTATGAACAACCAGACTCCGGAGCCGGGGTTACCGATACCAAAGAAACCGAAACGCAGCACCCATGCGACCATCGCCATAAGCATAACGATTTTGATGCCATAGCGACGTAAGAAGAATGGTATCAGCAATATACAAAGTGTTTCGCTCATTTGAGAAATCGAAATCAGAGCATTAGCGTTCTCTACGCCCCAAAGACCTTGATATTCAGGTATTTGACCGAATGACTGAATGAACGGGTTAGCGAAACCGTTTGTAATCTGCAATGACACACCGAGTAACATGCTGAATATGAAGAATATGGCCATCTGTTTATCTTTAAACAGCGTGAAAGCGCGGAGTCCGAAGGCATCAACAAAGTTGACTTTGCCGTTTGCTTTAGTTGTCGGACACTGAGGCATTGTCAAAGAATATGCCGCCATAACCATGCTGATAATGCCCGATGTAAACAACTGGGCATAAGTGTTTTGGTAGCCAGTAAAGTTAACAAAGAGCATAGCGCAGATAAAACCGACAGTACCAAATACGCGGATGGGCGGGAAATCCTTGATAGTGTCAAGTCCTGCCTTATTTAGGGCTGTGTAAGCCACAGAGTTAGACAGACCAATCGTCGGCATAAAGAATGCGACAGAGATAGTATAAAGAGTGAAAAGAGGGACGATATCAATAGCGTCACCGGCAGACATAGCGTACCAACCGGCACCAATCATAAAGAGACCGGCAATCACGTGACACAAGCTCAGCATCTTCTGAGCTTGAATAAAACGGTCAGCCAAAATGCCGATAAGCGCCGGCATGAATATAGACACGACACCTTGTACAGCATAGAACCAAGCGATGTGAGTAGCTTGACCGACAGATGCCAAGTAGCTGCCAAGCGATGTAAGGTATGCTCCCCAGACAGCGAACTCGAGGAAACTTAAACCTGCTAAACGTGTTTTTATTGATTTCATATTCTTTTAAGGTTATAATGGTTGGTTATTATCAGAGGTGTTTAGGCTTGCGCGTTCCGCTTTTTTGCGGTCAATGATAGCGCTAATACGCTCCGCCTCCTCATAGTTTTCTTCATTAATTAACTTAGAGAGCTTACGCTCTAACTCCTCGACGGCAAGTCTTTCGGGATTAGGCTCGGCTTGATAGCTGCGTTGCCTTTCGTCATCGGCATTGCTGCGGATTGAAGAGCTGAAGCTGTCCTCGTGAATGGGTTTGAAGCCTGTTTCTTCGATAATTTGCGAAGTTGTGAAGATAGGAGTGTTAGTGCGTATGGCGATAGCAATCGCGTCAGAGGTGCGAGCATCAAGGACGACATCGCGCTCACCGTCGCTAAAAGTAAGTTCAGATGAGAAGATGCCTTCGTCAAATTTATAAATGAAAACCTCCTTGAGCTTCACACCGAAAGCGTGTGCAAAGCTGACAAAGAGGTCATGAGTCAAAGGTCGAGGCGTAGTGATGCCTTCAATTTTTAAGGCAATAGATTGGGCTTCCGCCGCTCCGATAATAACGGGGATGCGGAACGGACCATCTACTTGAGCCAAAAGCAGGGCGTAGGCGCCGGATTGCAGTTGGTTGTAAGATATGCCCAATACTTTTAGTCTTATGCGATCTTCCATAAGTTTGAGAGAGAGGATTTGATGATATTTTTATAGTTCGACATTACGGCCGGTTATAATGCCGGAGCCATAACAGATTTTGCTATCTTTATCATAAATGACGGCAAATTGACCGGGAGCAATGCCTTGAACTTTTGTTTCAGAAGAGATGACGTATTCACCGGGGGCGATACGGGAGAGGTGAGCTGGCATGAAATTTGGCATGTGACGATTTTTGAAAGAAATCTCGACATTGTTGCAAGCCTCCCCCCATGGGTCTTCGGTGATGAAGTGCATTTCATCGAGGTGGAGGGTTTTTCCATACTGGCGTTCGGTATCGTAGCCGTTAGAGACATAAATCACGTTGTCGTGGATATTTTTCTTGACGACATACCACGGGCCACCGCTGAGGCCGAGGCCTTTGCGCTGACCGATAGTGTGGAACCAATATCCTTTATGTTCGCCGAGTTTACGACCGGTTTCAATTTCGACGATAGCGCCGGGACGTTCACCGAGGTGACGGCGAATAAAATCGTTGTAGTTGATTTTACCGAGGAAGCAGATGCCTTGAGAATCTTTGCGATATGCGTTAGGCATCTTAGTGGCGATAGCAATCTCACGCACTTGGCTCTTAGGGATATCACCAATTGGGAACATCAAGTGGCTCAATTGGTCATAAGAGATGCGAGCGAGGAAGTCAGTCTGATCCTTAACGGGGTCGCAAGCGGTAGCGAGCCAGACCTTACCGTCACGCTCAAGAGTTGTAGCGTAGTGACCGGTAGCAGTTTTGTCAAATTCATGTCCCCAGCGTTGTTCAAAGTAGCCGAATTTAATCATTTTGTTGCACATGATGTCGGGGTTAGGAGTAAGACCTGCTTTGACAGTGCGCAAGGCATATTCCATGACGTTATCCCAGTATTCTTGGTGTAAAGAAACGACATCAAAAGGCAGATTGAAACGTGTCGCGATAAATTGACACATTTCAATGTCTTCCTCAGCCGAGCAATCGCCCTCATCGGTGTCAAGGCCAATACGGATATAGAATAAGTGAAGGTCATGGCCCTGTTCCAACAAGCGGTGTACGGCAACGGCGCTGTCAACACCTCCTGAGATTAATACTGCTATCTTCATTATTTAGAAGCTAATTAGTTTGATCGTTGTTTTTGTTAAGTGAGCATCAAAAAAATGCGCACAATTTGGTTCAAAAGAAGTTACGTAACCGACCCTCCGGCAGAGTTACTTTGCTTCGTTGCGGAGATTTAATGTTTGGAAACCTTGTAGCAAGTTATCCAAAGGCACGTCCTTGAGGGTGACCTTACAATTTGAGTTTAAGCAATATAGCTTAGGCGTAGAGCTCAAATTGAAGTATAAATCAGCATCAGGGACAGCGACGACGGTCCATGAGTCGGGATAGTCAGCGGCATCTTTGCGCCACTCGTCATCGGGTTCTCCGGGGTATATGCTTATTAATTGAACGGAATTCTCCTCAATTAGTTTTTTCAAGTTATAATCGGCTGCCAATCTGACACGTGCCATAGTGCAGTCAAAGCAGTCGGGGTCGTTAAAGAAGAGTAC
>CAYYAA010000083.1:0-9382 GCA_964469875.1 uncultured Bacteroides sp. | reverse complement strand
ATTGACCTCCTTTAGTATTCTTTGCGGGGGAAGGCGTCGATATAGCTGTTGGGGGTGATGTTGTAGATGGTGATGCCGCGATAATTGGCATACGATGCTATCTCATGATAGCTGCGGAAGGCTACATAAAAACTGTATATCACTTCGTGTAACTTGACGTTGCGATATACGCTGACAACTCGCGACTGCTCGCGCTCGTCTTCTTTGTAAAAGTGTGGCTGCACTGATACCACTTCGTTCTTGTCATTCACCGACAATGTCCGCAGCCATGAATGGTCTGCCCCGGCTATGTAGAGCGTGCGAAATCCCGCTTGCATTGCCACCATGATTGCCGGAATTAGCACATTGCGCGGTCGCGGCATTCCTCGCCCTGCACTGTAGACCTTACGTCGCAACCACTGCCAGCCTTCACAGCCCACTGCATTAAAGGTCTCGATCGTGACTTGATTATGCGTGCCAAGCAATTGACGCGCGGTTTTGGCATATCTGACCGGAACATATAGCGTCATGGCATAATCTGTACGCGCCAAGTTGCTCCACAAACGATTTACATTTTCATCAGTGAGTCCACAAAAGAAGTGCGGGTCAACAAGGATGTATCGCGTAGGGCGCAAGTCGGCAAATTCGGCTGTGTTGGCAGCAAAGTTCACCGCGAGCGTATTGGCGTGTCGCAGTTCCTCACCGTGGTCGCGTATGGTATCAGCCAACGACGGACCATTACCAAGAATATAGATGCTGCTATCCTCGCCGTCAGCAATGCGCGTCACCGTCGGACGGCGCGTTTGAAGCGCGAGCTTTACCACACTGACCGCGGTCTGTGCGGCATCGTTGAAAAATTGTGAGACCTTATCTGCTAATGCCATTCTTATAAACTATTTTCATCATAGACATGAGTGCGCAAATAGTCAACTACTGAGGTCGGTTTGAAGCCAAATTGGTTGACCAATCGCTGCGATGAACACAAAGGACATTGCGCAAGTTGACGGTTGAGCTTATGAGACACCATCCAGCTCACCCATTTATTGCGGGCGATGAGTATGCGCTTGTCCGAGATGCGATGTGCGAGAGCATCCGACAGCTCAGTGACTGACGGGTTATGACCATCGGCAACGATATACTCGCCACCTTGTCCCAAAGTAAGGCGCACCGCCTGCGCTATATCTACGGCATGGACAACGCTCAAGCGCGCCTCATCATCGCCGTTAACGCGGAAGAATCTGCCTGCCGCAATATCCTCAGCGAGGATGCGCATCAGTCCGGTCATGCCTGTACCAACGATTGGCGGACAGCGCAAAATGACCGCCGCAAGCCGCTGCTCTGAACATCTGCGACGGAATGTTTGTTCCACATCCATTATCTCAGAATGTTCGGTGAGAGCCGTGTCCTCGGTGATAACATCGTCACCATTTCGCTGATAGGCATCAACGGATGACACCATCACTGCGGCAACGCAATCTGTCGCTGCTGCCATTTCGGTCACAACCTCTCGGTCGGGCAATTCGCGCTCAACATAAGGCAGAACAAACTCACAGCCCGGGGCATATAAAAAGACCTTTGGCAGAGGCTTAGCTAAATTATCGTCACTCATTGTCTTAAAGTTCGGTAAAAAGTCCGCCTCAAGAGGTCAGACTATTGATTATTTGGCAAATTTACAACAAAAAAATCATATTAATCTATCTGTTATCATTCATTTTCGTTAATTTTGCAGTATCAAACCAACGAATTTAATCCGTTAAGATGTCATCCTCTAATCCTATAAAAATCGACCTACAACAAATCGTCAACCAAAGACTTGGCAGGCGCAGCCGCTACGTGCCGCGCTTCGTCGTCAGTTGGCTTGAGCGGCTTATCCATCAAGACGAGCTCAACGAGATGCTTGAGGCGAACCGTGGACTTGTAGGAGCTGACTTCTGCGAGGGTGTGCTTAATCACCTCGGCGTAACGGTGAACATCACCAATCCCAATGACATGCCCGACCCGACATCTCGCCGCTCACTGATTGTCTGCAATCATCCCCTTGGCGGACTTGACGGTATGGCTCTGATAGCGCTTCTAACAAAGCACTTTGGCTGCAATGTAAAATTCGTTGTCAACGACCTGCTGATGGCTATAGAGCCTCTGCAATGCGTTTTCTTGCCCATCAACAAGCACGGCGGACAATCGCGCCAATCTTTAGAGGCAATTGACTGCGCTTTTGCCGGCGATAAGCCTATCATAATCTTCCCTGCCGGGTTGGTGTCACGAATGTCCGGCAATGGGCAAATAAAAGATTTGGAATGGCAGAAAATGTTTGTCAACAAAGCTATTAAATCACAGCGAGACATCGTGCCGCTATACTTCGGCGGCCACAACTCAATGACCTTCTACCGCGCAGCACGTTGGCGCAAACGCTTGGGGCTGAAATTTAACTTCGAGATGACTCTACTGCCACGCGAAGTCTTTGGCAGCCGTGGCAAAACATTTGACCTTACTTTCGGTCAAAAAATAGCTTGGCAACAACTTAAGGGCGGCTCTGATGCCCTCAGACAAGCTCAAAAGATTAAAGAACGTGTCTATAAACTCGCAACAAAAAACTCACTGACATGAACAAGAAAGTAATCGACCCGATAGCAACAGAATTAATCGAGGCTGAACTGACCCCGGAACGCTTCTTGCGCGCTGCCAACAAGGGCGGCACTCGACTTTATGTTATTGATGCTCACAATGCGCCAAACACCATGCGTGAGATTGGACGATTGCGAGAAATAGCTTTCCGCACCGCTGGAGGCGGCACGGGCAAGGACTGCGACATTGACGAATTTGACACCATGCCGACACCATGCCGACAACTTATCGTCTGGGACCCCGAAAGCAAACTCATACTTGGCGGATACCGTTTCATCTGCGGTCGCGACATTGAGATGACTGCCGACGGTAAACCTCGCATCGCGACAAGCCACATGTTCAACTTTAGTCAGGAATTTATACGCGACTACCTTCCTTATACCATCGAGCTCGGACGCTCATTTGTCCGCCTCGAATACCAATCGTCACGCGCCGGCGCCAAAGCGCTGTTCACTCTCGATAACCTATGGGACGGCTTAGGCTCACTTACCGTCATCAACAAAGACATAAAATATCTGTTCGGCAAAGTCACTATGTACCCCAACTACGCCGAAGAATGTCGCGACATGATACTCTATTTCCTCAACAAATACTTCCCCGACCATGACAGTCTCGTCACGCCAATCACGCCAATCAAGACCGTGACACCTGTCGAGAAGCTGCAACAGATATTTGTCGGCGGCTCATTCAAAGAAGACTTCAAAATCCTCCACAGCGAGGTGCGCAAACACGATGACAACATACCGCCATTGGTCAACGCCTATATGGGATTATCACCAACAATGCGCATGTTGGGCACAGCTATCAACGATGAATTTGGCAACGTCGAAGAGAGCGGTATCCTAATCACTATTGATGAAATATTTGAAGAGAAAAAACAACGCCACATCAACACACATAAAGCTGAATAAGACTTATTGGTCAACTAAAAAGCAAGGTCAGTCGAGAGTTTACTTGACTGACCTTGCTTTTTATGGTTGACTGATGATGTTAGTCGATGTCGTCTTCTGAGCTTGTGTGCAACAAGGCGAGCATATCGCGACGGTTCACGATGTTCACTTCGTTGGGATTATAGTCAATGATACCGCGCTGTTTGAGCGACTCGAGTGCTGCCAAGAATGACTGACGAGGTACACCAAACATTGAGTACAGATTGCGCTGACGGCATGTTAGGGTGATGTTTTTGCCGCTTGGCTGTGTCAGTGAGATAATCCAGAAGGCAATGCGTTCTTCGACGCTTCCGTTTGTTAATGCCAAGACTCCGGTGACAGATTTCTGGGCATTCATCGACAGCATATTCAGTATGTTGTACATGAACACGGGGTCACTGCTAAGTATCTTCAAATAATCATTTTTAGCAATCTGAAGGATACTTACCGGTTCAAGTGCTACTGCTGTTGAGGGGTAGTCTGTTGCATGTCCGAACAAGAAGTCGGGCGAGATAACATCAGGCGCAACTAATGTTTGACTTACTGCAAATCGTCCGTCTGCATTTGATATGGTCATTCTTACGCTGCCTGATATGATAAATTTGATATGAGTGCAGGGCTCGCCGGCTTTCACGATGTACTCGCCTTCCGGATATTTCAAGAAGTGAAACTTAGCTGTGCCTACTACTTCCGATATTCTTTCGTGGCTAACACCACGGAACAAAGGAAGACACATCAATAGATCAAACATACTATTCATATTGACGTAATTTATTTCTATTCTAACGCTTTAGAGCGTGAAATTGTTTTATAAAATAATGCTTAATTTATCTAATAAGATATATCATATAGGCTATATATGACATCAAGAGGATTGCCCCCTCGGCGCGCATGATGGTACGCTTGCCGTAGACTCCGCCAAAGAGCCAGAATAGCAAACACGATACCGTCAGCACGAGCAGGTCTACATTGCCTATCGAGCCAAATGTGAGAGGGCTGATAGTCGCCGTTGCTCCTGCCACGAGGAAGATATTAAAGATATTACTGCCGATAACATTGCCGACAGCCATATCTGTGTGACCCTTTGACGCTGCGACAATTGCTGTTGCCAACTCCGGCAAGGATGTTCCTGCAGCAACAATTGTCAGGCCTATGACAGCATCGCTAACGCCTAAGGATTTTGCTACGCCTGAAGCGCCTGAGACAAAGACTTCGCCTCCGATGATTAACGCCGATAGGCCGGCGAGAACATATAATACTGACTTCCACACGGGCAGCTCGCCACGGGATGCACCTGACTGCGCTACAGGGTCTGCGGGTAACGCTGTCTTTGCCTCTGCAAAGGTGTATCTCATAAATATGAGGAAGAACAGCAGCAGGATTAAGCCGTCAGAGCGTGTTAACATCGGCGAAACGGCGGCATCGAGCAGTGGCCCGTTGCCCATAACGAGCAGAGCCAATGACGACAGCACGACCAACGGTATCTCGTTGACCATCACGCTTCGCGATAATTTAATAGGCTTGACAAGTGCTGTAATGCCGATAATTGCGCATACATTAAAGATGTTGCTGCCCACGATATTGCCTATCGCTAACTCTGCGTTGCCTCGACACGCCGACAGAATGCTTATCACAAGCTCCGGCGCTGATGTGCCAAAGGCTACAACCGTTAACCCGATAACCATGTCTGTCACGCCAAGTTTTCGAGCTAAGGCTGCCGCGCCGTCTGTCAAAGCGGTCGCTCCGACGAGTATCAGCAGCAAGCCTACAATTAAATATAGCAAACTCAGTAGCATTTACGCTGTAAATCCTAATTAGAATTACAAAATTAACAAAAAACGATTTTATTCGCAAATTTATTTTGCAACAATTTTGTCTACATTTTGTTCACATTCTTTGACATACAAAGGCAAAATGGTTGAAATTTATAATATTCTTGACCATTTTGCCTTTTATATCATAACCTAATATTGTTACGTAACAAAATAGGTTTAAGTGAATTGTAATGATTACAGTTCTCGGATTTAGTTAAAACTTTTCAACCGACAATCATTTGGTCAACTCATTCGCCTGTTCTTCGTAGTTATTAATTGACTGTTTCAAATTGCTGATAACCATTGCACGAAGTTCGGGAGGCGACATCACCGCGACACGCGGGCCGTGAGACAAGAGCTCCTCCACGAAGTCCGGTGTTATGCGCAACTTGTAGGTGAAGATTGAGTATGCGTCATGAACCATCTCGATTTGTGAGTGGTGGAGAGGCAACGCACGGAAGTATTTTGCTTGATGTGAGTCCACTTTAAGCGTAATGACTTTGACATCATTTTGTGTGAAGATAATGCCAAAGGAGTCTTTAAAGTATGTCTCTGCATCAAAATCGGGGTCCGGCAAAAAGGTGTCTGTCTGAAGCGTCAACTCAGACATGCGATCAAGCGCATAAGTCTTGACCTTATCCGATTGTACATGCCGTCCGGTAATATACCACCGCTGCTTAAAAATCTTCAAGAAATATGGCTCTACAACGACATCCGGTGTCGCCATTGAGCGCGTATAGGGGTGATATGTAAATTTTATCGTCTGATTATTACGTAACGCATCAATGATAGGCGACAAGAATTCACGCGCTGACGGCACTTCCTCGATAAAAATCTTATGGGAAATGTCACGCGCCGAACTCAGCACATCGTTCATCACTGCGGAGTTAAGCACCCAGTTGGTGACACTCTCACTGTGTGCATCATCACTGGCAATGTAGTATTCAAATGTCGAAGCATCACACTCTATATTGATGCTAAAAAGCTCTTCAACAGCCGCACGATAGTTGTAGAACGTGCGACGCGGCAATTTCTCGCCATTGGAGAACTCAGAGCGCTTCCAGCACTCGTCTAATTCGGTACGCGTAATGCGACCGTAACGCCGTATCGTGTCTATAAGCCACATATAGCGTTTCAGTAAGTCTCTTGCCATTTGTTTTGTTAAGGTTTTGCATTTTTGCCTATGGATAGGATAGATAATCCGAGCATGGTGATTAATGCGTTGATAATCAACAGCTCAAAGCTGGTCTGATAATTTATTAAATAGTTGAGTGTCCATTGGAGACACCAAGACAAACAGGGCGCAAGAATACAAACCACAGGCACCAATCTGTCGCGTACCGGACGTTTGCAGAACATTCCGTAAACAAACAGACCAAGTATCGGCCCATAGGTATATGATGCGAGCGTATAGACTGCACTAACCGCGTCTTGGTTGCTCAAGTAATAAAATACGATAATAACGAGACCCATAACCGCAGACATCGCTACGTGAACGAGTTTGCGAGTACGTGTCAATTGCTTTTCATCTTGACGACGATGTGCACCGAGGATATCGACCGTAAACGATGTGGTCAATGAGGTCAGTGCCGACCCTGCAGCTGAATATGCAGCCGAGATAAGTCCGAGCACAAAGAGTATGCCGACAATCACGGGCATAGTGCTATGTGTCGCTACCATGCCAAAAATATCATCTGTCTTTGCCGGAATTGCGATGCCATTGCGCTCAAGGAAGATAACCAACAGTGTGCCGAGCAATAGGAATAAAGCGATGACAAAGAATTGCGTGATGCCACTGACAATCATGTTTTTTTGTGACTCTCCGCTGTCCTTGCACGCTAAATTGCGTTGCATCATATCTTGGTCAAGACCATTAGTGGCAATTGCCATAAATATACCGGCAAGAAATTGCTTCCAGAAGTACGTTCCGGCTTTAGGGTCATCAAAGAAGAACATCTGAGATGTGGGGTGATCTGTTATTGCTGACACCATTTCGCCAAACGAGAAGCCGAGATTACGCGCAACAAAATAGATGCACAACACCACGGACATTATCAAGCAGAATGATTTGAGTGTGTCAGTCCATATCAAGGTCTTAACGCCCCCCTGCACGGTATAAAGCCATATCAAGGCAATTGTACATATCACATTAAAGACAAAGGGTATGCCCAATGGCTCAAAAACCAACATCTGAAGCACGGCGCATACGACAAAAAATCTCACTGCAGCTCCTAACATCTTTGAGATGAAAAAGAACCACGCGCCGGTCTTATATGTCGCCGACCCAAAACGGTCTTCGAGATAGCCGTATATCGAAATCAAATTGCGCTTATAAAATAGTGGTACAAGCACAAAGGCAATAGCAAAGTAGCCTACTATAAATCCTAACACCATCTGCAAGTAGGCATAGCCCTTGCCGACAACCATTCCCGGCACCGAGATGAACGTAACGCCGGAGATAGCCGCACCTATCATCGCAAATGCCACAACAAACCACGGCATACGACGATTGCCTGTGAAGAATGACGAATTATCTGACCCGCGTGACGCAAAGTAAGATACACACATCAGCAACAAGAAATATGCTGCAATTGTCAGGATAACAATAATAGGTTGTGACATATACTAAAAGATTTATTCGGTGTACAACAAGTATGGACGACGTTGCTGACGGAATTTCGCCACATCATCAGCCCATGTTGCCTTAATTTCTGCTGCGCTTTTACCTTTCTCAATCATGCCGCGAATATCGCCGCGTCCAATGAGCTTTTCAAAGAATGAGGTGAAGAATTGATCTCCAATATTGAGATCGCGATAGGCATCAATAAGGTATTCGAGATTTATGCCTTGCGCAATAGCATCTTCATTGCTAAGACTACGCAAGTCTACGCCATAGCAAGTCTTATCGAGTTGCGGCGGATTCTTTGCTCCATCAACACTGCGCGGAGTGAATTTAAAATTGCGTCCCGTCATATCAGGATGACCATAAACTTCAAAAGGCATATCCGTACCGCGACCAAGGCTGACAGGTGTAGCCTCAAAATAGCAAGTTGACGGATAAAGATATATAGCGTGCATAGTGCGCAGATTGGGTGACGGCGCAATAGGCAACTCATAGCGTGTCTGATGTGTGTAATTATCGCACGCAACGACAGTCAACTTAACGCACTTCTTGTCAGTCAGCCAACCTTCGCCGTTAGCCATAAGCGCAAGCTCGCCTAAAGTCATGCCATGAACGACAGGTATAGGCAATCGACCAACACCTGATGCATACTTCATATCAAGTATCGGACCGTCTACTGTCATGCCATTAGGGTTAGGCCTATCAAGGACTATTACTGACTTATCATAGTTAACAGCGGCATTCATGAGGTCTATCATCGTGCAATAGTAGGTGTAATATCTCAAGCCCACGTCTTGAATATCGACCACGATGACATCCAAACTCTTCATAACTTCAGCCGAGGGGCCTCTGTCCTTGCCATCATAAAGCGAAGAAATCTTAATGCCGGTCACAGGGTCAACACTGCTGCCAACGTGTTCACCAGCATCCGCCGTGCCTCTGAAGCCATGTTCAGGACTGAATATAGTAACCACATTAACACCATTCTCGAGCATAATATCAAGAGTATGTTTATTGCCTACCATACCTGTGTGATTAGAGAACAAAGCTACACGCTTACCCTTCAGTAGAGGCACATACTCACTCGTTTTGGCTGCGCCAACCACCACACCCTGCGCTGTCATAACGCATGGCATAATCATCAAAACTAAGACGGTAATGATTAATTTTAGCTGTTTTGGTATCTTATTAGGCATAGACGACAACTGCGTTTAATGTTAATGAATTATGTTAGGCACCTAAATGCGTATAGCTAAATAAGTTCCTTTGTTTCTCAGGCGTAAAGTTACTATATTATTTCGATTTTAAATACTAAAGATTTATATTTAATAGCTAAAAATAATAAAATTAGTCCAAATAGACAAATTTCGCAGCCATATAAAACAAAAGCTCCGGAAGACAGTGTGTCATCC
>CAYYAA010000082.1:0-9399 GCA_964469875.1 uncultured Bacteroides sp. | reverse complement strand
AAACGTTGAATTGCACTGAAGCTGAAGTCGTACAGAAACTTTCAGACCGCTATGACGGGTATCACTTTTCAGGCGAATCTGATGGACTTTTCAATCCATTTAGCATCCTTAACGCTTTTGATGAATTAAAATTAGGTAGCTACTGGTTCTCGTCCGGCACGCCAAGCGCTCTTGTAGAGATGCTCAAACAATATAATAACGAAGGTAGCTTTGATTTGGATATCCTCGACTCACAAGATTCCAGAATCGAAGAAAGTTTTGAAGCTCCGTTAGAAGCTCAAGACGGTCCGTTGCCACTGCTTTATCAGGCAGGCTACTTGACAATATCAGGCTATGATGCCGAATCAGATACATTCACTTTAGGCATACCTAATGCCGAGGTCCGTGTTGGCTTGATGCAAAATCTAATGCCACTATATTCAAACGCTGACGCTAAAAATGTCCATAGTGTGGCTTCACAAGCATCTGTAGCTTTGCGCAAAGGCGATGTTGACCGAGCTATGCAATTGCTGCAATCCATGCTTGCGTCTATTCCATTCATGCGCGGCGATAGGAATATTCTCGCTGATGTCGAAAAGACTGAGGCGCATTATCATATTATCTTTTACTTCTTCTTCCGCATGCTCAATAACGAGGTATATGCCGAAGTACGTAATGCTCAAGGTGCGACAGATGTCACAATCTTCACGCCAAAATACATATACGTTGTAGAGATAAAGATTGACTCAACACCGGATGTCGCCCTTCAGCAAATCGAAGACAAAGGCTATGCAACGCCTTACGTGACAGACAATCGCAAGCTCGTCAAAGTCGGTGTCAACTTCTCAACAGATACCCGCACCATAACAGAATGGAAGTCAGTATAAACTCATCCATTATTGCAATTTTGAAATTAGACGCTTAGTCAGATACGTTAGCTGCTGCGATGTTGGTGGCCCGGCTTACGTGCACTTTTGAGTCAGATTGAATTTTGTCGGCAAGACAATAAAAAACACAGCGGCCGCGGGCCGCTGTGTCGAGTTAGGGGTTTGAATCTGTTATGAGGGTCGGCTTGCGCCGCTCAAAACAGCTTCGTTGGGTTTATTTTGTCGAAACTGTTACGTTTTTAATTTCCCATGAACCGGCTGATGAGCTTGAGCTGGTGTACTTGTAACCAAACTGGATGGTCTTTCCGGCGTATGAGCTGAGGCTGATGTCGCCGCTGCTGACGAATGTCCAGTTTGAGTTTTCTGAGTATGTGGGAATGGTCACTTGTGTCCATGTGCCGCCAACGGTGCGCACCCAAAGGGTTGCGTTAGCTTTGGCATCACTGACGCTTGCAAATTTGTTGACAACGTGTTCAAAAGCGAGAACGGCATTTGCGCCTGAGGGGATAGCAATCTCGGGTGAGATGAGCCAGCTTTCTGATTCATAGCAAGTGCTGTTGGCATAAGCCGATGCTTTCATGTAACCGTAGCTTGTATCTGCTTTCCATACATAGGTGAGTGCAGATGGTAAGTTCACGTTCTCGATTGTGAATTGACCTTGACCTGAAGCAAATGTCTCAGAGAGCAATGTTGTCGCAGTCGTTGTGTTGTCGGTATTGTCTGAGCTGTTGCCGTTGTCAGAGCTGCCGCCGAATGAGTATTCGGTGAGGTTCTTGAGGCCGGGGCCGCCGCAGTACTTCATCACGTCACCCTTGAGTGTAACTTGCTTGCCAAGGTTGTCGGGGTTTTGTGAGAGGTTGAGGGCGTTGCGGATTGCGCCTGAAGGCAATTGGATACCGATACACTTGGTGTAGTCGGTGCAGTCTGCTGTCGGACCGATTACCATGTTGGTGGTAGCGGCGTCGCTTGTATTGAAGTTGGTGCCTGACAGAGTTGTTGAGCTACCGCTTGTAGACATTGAACCAACGATGTAGCCTGTTACGTAAACGCCTGACTCAACAGCTGTAGTTGTTGAAGTCGGATTCAGTGCGATAATTTGAGCTACAGAGTAGGGAGATTCGGCAGTACCTTTGCCTTCAGCGACAGTGCCGCCGCCGATTTCTTTACCGTCAATTTTAAACTCGTCTACAGTGCCGGAATTGTTGACCAATCCATAGCTGCCCATGTATGACTCAAATGTACCCTTAATCCAGATTTGTTTCTTATAGACATCGGGGTTGTCGCGGAGTGCACCATATTGACGGAGTGCTGAACCTGAAGGCAATGCCACGATTAAGCAGTCCTTAATGTCTTTGGTGTCAGCAGAAGCGCCGATTACCAACGTATTAGCCAATGTCGGGGTGTCAGACCACTCGATGTCAGCAGAAGAAGTCACTGTCTCAAGCTCGGGAGCAACGGTGCCGACGATGTAGCCTGTTACCCAGCCTGAGCCGGTGTCGCCTTGTGCTTCGATGTTAACAACTTCGGCTACGGTGTAGGGATTATCCTCGGTGCCCGGAGCGATTGTCGGGTTGCCGAAGTTCATACAGCCGGCATAGTCGTTAAGGACGAGTTGCCAACCTGATGTGCCGTAGTAGCTGGCGATAGCGACAACGTCACCACGACCTGAGGGCAGTGTGTTGTTCCAGAAGTTAGAATAACCGCTGGTGCGAACATTCAAAGAGTTGCCGTTCACATCGAGGAGTGCCTCGTTGACACCGCTTGAGTGATAGGTTGAGAATTGGTCAACTCCACCGTTCTGGAATTCGACGTTATTGAAGCGAATTATTTGACCTTGGTACTTGCGCAGACCGTCGGGGTTAGAGCTTAGTTGGTCAAATGAGTTAACGACGAGCGTATCAATCTTGCTGAGGTCGGGCATACCGTTAAGCTCGATGTGGCTTTCAAAGACCATCGGTGACATGAAAGTCACTTCGTAAGCACTGCCGTTTTCATACCATTCGGGAATACCGATTTGTTGGTAACCGTTGTACTTGCCGATGTACATACCCGTAACGTCAACGACGATTTCTTGACCGCGACGATACTTCAGATACAAGTTATAACTGTTGATAGAGAAAGGCATAGCACCGGTCTCGTCTTGAATGATAAGGCTCTTGAAGACGTTGCTTGCTTCATCGCTTGAGATAACGCGACCTTTGATGATGATGTGTTCACCATTCTCTAAAGTGCCGATTGTGTCGGCGTAGTTTGTTGCATCGTTCCAATATTTCTCTTTGAGTTCGAGGATAGTCATATTGGCTTGCTTCGTTGCAACAGGGACATTTACGGCGGGGTCGTCTACATCATCTTGGCAAGACGAGAAGCCGAGAGACAGGGCAGCCAATGCCGCCATGCCCATAATGTATGATTTGAGATGTTTCATATCCTTATTCGATTACTACGTTATCAAGACACCAAGTTGCGTAATTTGTATTTGGATCGGTCTCTGCGTAGTAGCGGAAACCAATGTAGATAGTGCCTGAGAAGGCAGAGAGGTCAACATCGCCGGAATCTGCCCAGCTTGAATAGCCTGAAGAGGGAGCTGTGGCGAGTGTCGGGTTGAGTTTTGTCTTGGTAGCGTTGTTAACGTCATTGCTTGTCAAAACATAAACTTCAAAGACTGAGGTCGAAGAGCTGTAGCCGTTTACCTGAGTGCTGAAGTTAAGCTTCTTGCTTTGGAGCTTGCTTACACTGATAGCCGGAGTGATGAGCCAAGAGTCGAAGGGAGCTGTGCCCTTGTAGCCGGTCATCGCTGCATAGTAGTTGCTATTGTATGAAGTGACATACCAAGTCTTTGTGCCTGCAACTTGTACTTGTGTCCAGTCGGCGGGGATAGCGCCGTCCTCAAAGTTTTGGCTCAATGATGAGAGTGCAGTCGCTACAACGTATGTTGCGCTTGCAACGGGGCTGTCTGCCTGACCTTCCTTAACGGCAATAGCTTTGATAGTGGTTGTCTCAAGGATTTCGATGGGGTCGGTGTAGAGTGTGCCGTCTGTTGCCGTGGGTGTAGAGCCATCGGTGGTGTAGTAGATGGTAGCGCCTTCAGTAGCGCAAGTGATTGCGACCTTAGTGCCTTCCTCAACTGTTCCGGCAGCTACTGAGAAGGCGGGAACGTCAACAGAGTTAAAGTCAACGCAGCCTGAAGCATCAATCAGCAAGAGTTGCCAGTCTGAGCCATAGTAGCTGAGAATGCCGACGATAGAGCCGTAACCTGACGGCAGGATGTCATTCTTGAAATCAGCATAAGAGCTGTTGCGCACGTTGAGGCGGTTGCCGTCAGCGTCAACGATGTAGCGGTTAGTTGTAGACTCGCCGGCGAAGGGCTTGCCTGCATCCTCAAACTGCACATTGTCGATGCGGATAAGGCGGCTTTGCCAGTTGCGGAGACCTTCGGGTGTGGTCTTTGCTGTGGCAAGAGTCGGGATTGTAGTAGTCACAGTGTCAACATCTTGCGGACGGCCGAGACCGTTAACTTGAGCGTGAGCAGTCATGACATCTTCTGACATAAAAGTCATAGACGGCTTGCTGTTGTAAGTGCCTTCGCCGCCAAGTTGCATCAAGCTGTTATAACCGCCGATTTGCATATCCGTAACGTCGATAACCACTTCTTGACCGAAGTGATAGCTCTCATAGAGGTCATAAGCATTGATAGCCACTGTAAGCGCAGCAGTCTCATCTTGAATGATAAGGCTCTTGTAGATGTTGCCTGATTCGTCAGAGCTGCAAACACGACCCTTTATAATAATGTGTTCGCCATCAGTGCCACGAGTGCCGATAGTGTTGACGTAGTTGGCATCTGTTGACCAATACATCTCTTTAAGCTCGGCAATGGTGGTGTTAGCCTCGATGTCGGCTGTCGGCACAACCATAGGGGGCAGTGCCTGATCTTCATCGCATGACGTGAATGCGGTGAACGCTAACAGAGCCGAAGCTATATATATAAATGATTTTTTCATTGTCGTTGAATTCAATTTGTTAGAGATTAGAATCGAACACCTACGTTAAAGAATACGCGTGTACCCTGTGCATATTGCAAACGGTTGGGGTAAGCGTTGCGGTCATAGTTGCTTGTGTCAAGACGACCTTGTTGGTAAGCGTAAGTTACGACGTTCTTGTTGTTGAGCACATTGTTGATGTTGAGGTTGAAGTTCAACGACACTTTGCGCAAGTAGATAGCCTTACCGATTGACAAGTTAAGTGTGAAAGCGTTTTTCAGCTTGTCTTGAGCTGAGAGTTCTTCGATTTTAGCTTTCAACTCTTCTTCGGTAGAATATTTCTGCCAGAGGTCGGCGAGTTCTTCGTGGTAAGCCGGTGAGAGGTTTACGTAAGCATCACCTTGGAATGTACCATTAATATTAAAGAACCAGTTCTTGGGCGCAGCATAGTCAAGACCGAGGTTGGCTTGAGTTTGTGGTGTTGAGCCTACATAGAAGTTCTTGAGGTAAACGGTTTGAGTGGTATCAGCATAGAGGCCGTTCTCAAATGAACGTGTACCCTTGGGATTGTTCTTGTATTGGTAGCGTGAATATGTGCCGGCAAATGTTGCGGTCAAGCTCGGAGTGAGCTTGTATGACATACCGAGTTCAACACCGCGATATGCACGTTTAACGCCTGAAAGGGCATAGATTGCGTATGTATTGTAGCGGTCATCATAGAAGCCTGTGCGCTCTACGACATTATTCATTGCGGTATAGAAGCCTGTCAATGCGCCACGGAAGCGACGATAGCTCCATACATAAGAAGCGTCAAACGCGAGGTCGCGCTCGCTTTCAGGGTTCTCGATAGTGGTGTTCTTTACACGCGGTGCGATGAACACGTTGTCGGCGAGAGGTGCGCGTGAGCCATATTCAAAGTGCGCTGCAAGTTGGTTGCGGCCATTGATTTTGTATGTTGCACCTGCTTTGAAAGTTGCATCATCAAAGACGAGCAACGCTGACTTGCCGAGTGAGTTCTCAGGCGCACGACCGTTGCGCATATAGCCTTCACGTTGGAACTGAGTGTAGGTCATCTTCAGACCATAGTTGATGTCCCAGTGGGGTAGGGTGATGGTGTTTTGCAACCATGCATTAGCTTGGAGAGCGTTGATGTCATAGTTGTAGCCAAACTTATCGCCCTTGTAGACACGACGGTTGGGGTTGTCGAGGTCATTCTGCAAGTTGTCCGGTGCGATAGTGATATCACGGTCGCTGAACGGGTCAATATCAATCCAGAACTCGCCACCCAAGAGGTCACGCACTGTCTTGTAGTTAGAAGATTTGGTGTAATTAAAGTCAACACCTGCTTGCAGTGACACGATGTCAGTGAGGCGAGTGTTAATATAAGAGTTGAACATCGCGTTAAACTGATTGTTCACACGGTTTTCGAGGATATAGCTTGAACCCTTCTTGTCTGACTCGTTGAGTGAGAGGTTTTGGTTATTGTTCAAGTAGTTAATCTGATAAAGCTCATCCCAGTTGATTTGACGAGTGTTCACGTCCGTTTGCCACAGGTGAGTATAGTATTCAGATTGCTCGGTGGCATTGCCATCGTCATCGAGATAGTAGCTCGGCAAATAACGGTAATAGGTCGGGTTGGGGTCGTTTGCCTTATAATATTGAAGGGCAGAACGTGAATAGTTAACCCAACGCACAGCTGCTGCGGTGTTCACCGTTGTATTACCTTTCTTATATAACCAGTTAAGAATAACTGTGGGGTCAAAAGTCTCGGTGATGCGGCTTGAACGTTTTTCGCCGTTTTGATAGCCCCAGAACGGGTTATAGAGGTTGTCACCCGTCAAGTCATAAGCCTCTTGATAGGTCGCACCGGCTGTCGCACGTTGTGTCGGACCACCGAATGCTGTCAATACCAATGAGTTGTTCTTGTTGAGCACCTTCTCCAAAGACAAGAACAGACCGCCTGAGTTATAGAATGTACCCTCAACGACACCCTCGTTGGCATAACGACCGATGGCGCTCACCGTGTAAGCCCAGCCGTGTTTGTTCACACCTGACGCATAGGTCAACATACCACGCAGCATATATGCCGAATTAGTGTACGCTACCGAGCCGTTGAAGCCCGGAGCATAGAGGTCGGTAGTCGTGTTATAGTTTACCGAGCCACCGAGGTCACCAAAGCCATAGTTTGATGCTGCAAGCCCAATGGTAGTCGTCTTGTTGCGGAACGCACGTGAAGTCATACCCAACAATGACGAGAAGTTAAAGCGACCGCGCACGAGGTCGTTAAACTTGATACCATTGATATAAACACTCTGATACTGACTGTCATAGCCGCGATAGTTGAAGTACATCGGGCTGAAGTTGTAGGATGCGGTGTTGTAATAGATGTCATCATTAGAGCCTGTCAATGACGAGATGCTCTGTGTGTTGCCATCCTCATCCTCCATCACTGCTTCGTCAAAAAGCAACTCCGAAGCATCGCCATAATAGTCTGAGCCGTTGCTTACGGTCGGTTGGAGACGGATTTCGCCGAGGTCTGTGACACCTGCGACCAAATTAACATCAAAGCCGGTGCTCATAAAACCATCACAGAAAACCGTGAGATAGCCTGAACCGGCGGCTTCACTTTTAAGACGGAAACTACCGTTGAAGTCGGTGGTAGTGGTCACGTCTTTACTATGCAAGACGACGCTTGCACCGCTGACGGGACTTCCCGAGTTAGCATTTATGACGTTACCGATTATGGTAGCGTTCTGTGCCAACATCGGCATTGTCACCGCTAACAGCAGTAAAACAAACAATTTAAGTCTCATATAAAAAGATGTATTATTGATATATTTAGAATCTTTGTATTCGGTTTTTGTTACGTCTGATTTAGACTAAGCCATAGGACGGCAAGTTTGAACTTTCAAAAATAAGTATTTTTTTCCAAACTGTGAGTGTTTTGTCTGAAAAACATCCAAATTTTAACAATTAACCCCTCTCAATTGTTTAGTTAGTAAGTGCTTCAACCTCGCAACAAACTGCTCTCGCACCGATTTATTATCGCTCAAATTTTTAAGAATATTTCACATAAACCAATTAGAAATTTATGTAACTTTGACAATCATTCCGAACAGAGATGTTAACATTGCCGATTATTTAATCGTGAGCTGCGTAAGTGCTTAACTATTAGCATGAAACAAAACTCACTAACCTATAAAATTGTATGATAAGAAAGACAATACTGTTAGTCTTCGTGACGTTGTTCACTTGTTGCTTGGCATCTGCTCAACAATCTGAAAAAAAGAGCATGGTGGCAGGCATCGCGTTCTATAACTTAGAGAACTTGTTCGACACCATCCCCAACAACCCCGAAGGCCGTGATGTCGAATATACCCCACAAGGCTCTAAACAATGGGACGGTCGCAAGTACAACAGCAAAGTCCACAATATGGCATACGCCATCTCACAATTCACCACTAAAACAACACCTTACGGCCCCGCTATCATCGGCGTCTCTGAGGTCGAAAACCGTTCTGTCCTCGAAGACATCGTTAAACAACCCGAGCTCGCTGCGTGGAACCTACAAATCGTTCACCACGACTCACCCGATGCACGCGGCATCGATGTCAGCCTGCTATATAACCCCCGCTACTTCAAGTTGGAAAATGTAACCAACCACCGCCTGACAACAGTGCCATTCCGCACCCGCGACCAGATGTGCGTCGTTGGCAGCCTCATGGGACAACGCATCGGCGTTATCGTTAACCACTGGCCCTCACGCCTCGGCGGTCAAGAAAAATCATCACCCAACCGCGAAGCCGCTGCCGCTCTCTGCAAACAAATCGCTGACTCCCTGTGGAACATCGACCCAAACATCGGCGTTATCATAATGGGTGACCTCAACGACGACCCACAAAACAAATCGTGCGCCAAAGTACTCGGCGCAAAACGCGACAGCAAAGACATTAAAGCACACGAATTCTATAACCCTTGGTGGAAGAAACTCGATGACGGCATAGGTACACTCGCCTACAAAGGCTCATGGAATCTCTTCGACCAAATCATCCTCTCAGGCAATCTTGTTGACGGCAGCGAGTCACAATGGCTCTTCTACCGTGCCGATGTCTTGAACAAAGAGTTCCTAAAAGACACCGAAGGCAGTCGTCAAGGCTATCCCCTGCGCACATTCTCTGCCGGGTCATACCTCAACGGCTACTCAGACCACTTCCCCACAGAAGTATTCCTCCGCCGCACCGTAACCGTCACAAAATAAACCGAGAACCCAATCAGAAAGAGTTCTGATTGCATATCAAAATTGACATTCTGAAAAAACACCCCAATCCCCCACGCGAAAAATGTCCCGTCAGGGACACGGAAAATGGATGTCCCGTTAGGGGCGCGCCCCGGTGAGGGAAAATGTCCCGTTAGGGACGTGGAAAATGGATGTCCCGTCAGGGACGCAGCCCCGGAGAGGGAGATGTCCCGTTAGGGACGTGGAAAATGGATGTCCCGTTAGGGACAGCCCCGTGTGGCAGCCCCGGTGAGGGAGATGTCCCGTTAGGGACAACATT
>CAYYAA010000081.1:0-9714 GCA_964469875.1 uncultured Bacteroides sp. | reverse complement strand
ACCCACCAAAAATATTTTGTTATGCGAAAATTGATATTGACTGTGGCGCTGATGTGTTCGCTTATCGCCGGCGCGGTTGAGCTGCCTGATAGACAGTCTGTTTTGGATAATATGCTGAAGACAAACAGCTATTTCATGAAGCAAAATCCCGATCCGTCGTGGCCGACTTATGTCAATCGTATGCGCTCAAGCAATCTCTGGACTCGTGCCGTTTATTATGAGGGCTTAATGGCTCTTTATGCGATATATCCGGATGATGCGCTTTTGCAGTATGTCATGGACTGGGGCGATTATCATAAGTGGACACCGCGTAATGGCAACACGACGCGCAATGCCGATAATTATTGCTGCTCGCAGACTTATATTGATGTCTATAATATCACTCATAATTGGGAGCATATTAAGAACGCCAAGGTCAATGCGGATATGTTGGTGAACACTCCGCAGTGTGGCGATTGGACATGGATTGATGCCATACAGATGGGTATGCCGGTGTTGGCAAAACTCGGTGCTGTCACAGGCGAACAAAAATATTTTGACAAGGCGTGGGAGATGTATTCTTATACTCGCAATGTTATAGGCGGTGGTCTATATAATAAGGCTGACGGTCTGTGGTGGCGTGATGCTGACTTTGTGCCGCCGTATAAAGAGCCTAATGGTCAAGATTGCTATTGGAGTCGCGGCAATGGCTGGGTTTATGCTGCACTTGTCAGAGTCCTTGAGGTCTTGCCGGCTAATGATGCTCACCGTGGTGATTATCTTGCAGATTTTAAGGCTATGAGCAAGGCTATCAAGAGTTGTCGTCGCTCGGATGGCTTTTGGAATGTCAGCTTGCACGACCCGGATAATTTTGGCGGCAAAGAGTTGACGGGCACGGCACTCTTTACTTATGGTCTCGCGTGGGGCGTTAATAATGGTGTCTTGGATAGCAAGGACTATCTGCCTGTCGCTGTTGAGGCATGGAATGCAATGGTCAACGATGCCGTCAAGTCAAACGGCTTTCTCGGCTATGTTCAGGGAACGGGTAAGCAACCGTCAGACGGACAGCCCGTATCACTTGACCATAAGCCGGACTTTGAGGACTATGGTCTCGGTTGCTTCCTTTTGGCAGGTTCTGAAATTTATAAACTCAAATAGGAGTAATGCGTGTATTCTCTAAGTTGCTATTAACTGTCACGGTGTCATTGTTGTCGGCAATGTCGCTGACGGCAGAGCGTCCGTGGACGCATGGCAGGTTGACAACTTCGTCAGACGGTCATTATCTTTGTCATGCTGATGGCGAGCCGTTCTTTTGGCTCGGCGACACGGGATGGCTCATGCCTGAACGTCTTAACCGCGATGAGGTGGCTTATTATCTCGGTCGCTGTGGCGAAGCGGGATTTAATGTCGTTCAAGTGCAGGTCATAAACGCTGTCCCGGCGGTGAATGTCTACGGACAATTGTCGCATCCTGCCGGCTATGACTTCACCAATGTTGACCGTGAAGGCGTTTATGGCTATTGGAATCACCTTGATTATATTGTCAAAACGGCAGAGCAGAACGGCATCTATGTCGGTATGGTCTGCATTTGGGGCGGATTGGTTAAGGCGGGGCTGATGAACGTGGCGGAGGCTGAAGCCTATGGCAGATTCCTCGCAGAGCGTTATAAGGACAGCCCAAATATCGTTTGGATTATAGGCGGTGATATTCGCGGCGATGTCAAGACGGAGTCATGGCTTGCGCTCGCCGAGACTATCAAGTCGATAGACAGTGAGCATCTTATGACCTTTCACCCCTTTGGCAGGACAAGCTCGGCGCGTTGGTTTAATGATGCCTCATGGTTGGACTTCAATATGTTTCAGAGCGGTCATCGTCGGTATGACCAGACACGCGGCGACGGCGACAATCTCGCTGAGGCATCTGTCGCTGAAGATAATTGGCGATATGTCGACGAGGGTAGGGCGCTGACGCCTGTTAAGCCGATACTCGATGCCGAGCCGTCATACGAGGATATTCCGCAAGGGCTACATGACACGACAGAGCCGCGGTGGACGGCTGCCGATGTGCGACGTTATGCCTACTGGTCAGTCTTTGCCGGCGCTTGTGGTCACACATACGGTCACAACTCCGTGATGCAAATGTATCGTCAAGGTTTGCCTCCGGCATACGGCGCAAGTACGCCGTGGTATGATGCGCTTGACGCTCCCGGACGCAATCAGATGAGATTTCTTAAAGAGTTGATACTCAAATTTCCATATTTTGAACGCATACCGTCTCAAGATGTCATTGTCGGAGAGACCGGCAGCCGCTATGAGCGACTTATCGCTACTCGTGGCAGTGACTACCTGCTTGTTTACAATTACACGGGGCGCGCAATGACTGTCAACCTTGACAGGATTGGCGGCAAGACAAAGTCGGTGTGGGTGCTTAATGCCAAGACGGGCGAGTATGTCTCGTTGGGTGATGTTAGAACCGTCAACTCATACACGCCAAAAATACCCGCAACAGTTGACGGTGACTTCGTCCTGATTGCGTTTGATTCAACAAAAAAATATTTGCGCTGAGAAATGAAAATCCAATTTGTAAAAATGCACGGCGCGGGCAATGACTACATCTATGTAGACATCACGCGCTTCCCTATAACCGAACCCGAAAGGCTCGCCGTTGAGTGGAGCCGCTTCCACACGGGCATCGGCAGTGACGGTCTTATCTTGATTGGCAAATCAGATAAGGCAGATTTCAGTATGCGCATTTTCAACTCTGACGGGTCGGAGGCGATGATGTGCGGCAACGGCTGTCGCTGTGTCGGCAAGTTTGTCTATGATAACGGCATGACGGACAAGACAGAGTTGACAGTAGACACGCTGTCGGGTGTTAAACGCTTGAAATTGCACGTTACTGACGGCGTTGTCGAGACGGTCACTGTCGATATGGGTTGCCCCACAGACATACGCGAGTTGACCTTTGGCAATGATTTCGCTTTTCGCTCAACACAAGTCTCAATGGGCAATCCGCACTTGGTGACTTTTGTCGATGATATTAAGGCTATCGACCTGCCTGAGATAGGGCCTAAGTTGGAGCATTATCCGCTCTTCCCCGACCGCACGAATGTCGAATTTGCTCAGCTGACGGCGACGGGAGTGCTGCGTATGCGAGTGTGGGAACGTGGCTCGGGCATCACGCAAGCCTGCGGCACGGGAGCGTGTGCTACGGCTGTTGCTGCCATGCAAGGCGGACTTGTTGAGCGCAAATGCGAAGTCGTTATGGACGGTGGCTCGGTGTTTATCGAGTGGCAAGCCGAGACTAACAGAGTGCTCATGACAGGCCCTGCGACAACCGTGTTCAAAGGCGAAATTGAAGCGTAGATTTTTTTTAGAATTGGAAGTAGATAAACGGCTGCACATCCTCGCCGCGCAGCTCTATGACCAATTGCACCAAGACTATAAACAGCATTAGCTTGACAATCCACGGCGAAGCGATGAAGCTCAGTGCGGCTTTGCGTGACAGACGTGTCGGCATGGCGTGTGCCGCTATGATAATGACCATCATCACGCACCACAGCGTGCGTGCCGAGATGAATGGCAGTATATAATCGGGTGAGAAATAGCGGAATGTGCTGACCAAAATCACGCAAGCATCACGACCGCTGTCGGCTCTGAAGAACACCCACATCGCAGCGACAAAGCTGAAGGTTAACAGCCACGACACGAACTTGACCGCTTTCGTGTCAGCCACGCGTGAGAGGTCGTCCTTGAATAGCTTGTGTATCGTCAGGCCTAAGCCGTGCAGCGCTCCCCATAAGACAAATTTCCACGCTGCGCCATGCCACAATCCGCCAATTAGCATTGTCAGAAATGTGTTGAGGTATGTGCGAATGATGCCGTGGCGGTTGCCTCCGAGAGGGATGTAAATGTAATCACGAAGCCATGTCGAGAGTGAGATGTGCCAGCGATGCCAGAAGTCTGTCAGATTGCGAGCCTTGTAGGGGAAATTGAAATTGGCAGTCAGTCTGAAGCCCATAATCATTGCCAATCCTATCGCCATATCGCTGTAGCCTGAGAAGTCGCAGTAGATTTGCATCGTGTAGCCGATGATGCCCATTAGCGTTTCAAATCCTGAGTAGCAGCCGGGTGATTGAAATATCAAGTCGTTATATTGCGCGATGTAGTCGGCGATGATAGCTTTCTTTGCGATACCGACCATCACGAGCCACAGTCCGAGCCAAATTTCGCGCCTTGTTGCTTGACGGTTGGACTTTATTTGCGGCAGGAAATATTCGGCGCGGACTATGGGGCCTGCGACTAAGGCGGGGAAGAAGGATAAGAAAAATAAATATTCGCGCCATGTCTCTGTCGGCTTGACGCGACCTTTGTAGACATCGACAACGTAACTGATTGATTGAAAGGTGTAAAACGAAATGCCCACCGGCAGTATCAAGTCTAAGGGTTGGAAGTTGCTGTTAATCAGTTGGTTGATGTTCCACAAGAAGAAATTTGCATATTTGAAGTAGCACAAGATGCCTAATGAGGTCATTAGGCTAATGGTCAAGTAAAAGCGCTTGTTTTTGCGCTTATCAGTTGACGCTATGAGATGCGACACTCGCCAGTCTATCACTGAAGTGATGAGTAGCAATGCCACGAAAAATCCGCTTGACTTATAGTAAAAATAGAGGCTGAAAGCAATGACGAATACCGTCAACAATTTTTGCTTGGATTTGACCAATGAGTAGACGGGTAAGAATAGCATAAACAAGACCCAAAACAGTCCGCTCGAAAAAAGCATTGGCTCGTTTTCAAGGTAACTAAGGTCTTGCAGTATGTTGCTCCACACGGTCTCCATTGGCTCGTTTTATTCGTTTGGCTGGTGAATGAAAATGCGCTTTGGTCGCGCGGTGCGCTTGTCGGGAAGGTTGAGCCTTATCGGGTGTGCGCCATGTTGCGGCATCCAGCGAGCCACGCTGTCCACCCATTTGTAGGCGCTCTCGGCTGTCGGGTGAGCGCCGTCTTTTTTGCGCTCAAAGCTCATGCCTTTAGTCTTGAAATAGCAACCTGACGGCACGTTTGCGGCTATCAAGTCATTGATGCCGGTGTCCTGCTTCCAGTTCGGCGGACCTATCCACACAAATGGTATGTCGCCGATGGTGCTGACGATGCGCCGAACATATCGCTGACGCTTTGTTGTGATGTTGCTTACAAACAATTCGTTAGCGCCGAGACAGGCAAAGATGAAGTCGGGCTTCAGACGGCGGATGTAGCTCGCCAATCGTTCGGTGCTGCCCCAACTGACGGAGGTGGAGCTGTACCAAATCACGGTGTATAGTGAGTAGCCGTTTTTTTCGCAGTAAGCCGCCAAGCGCGGAGACAGACCTTCGAGCATAGAGTCGCCAAAGAGCAGAATAGTCTTTACCGTTGTGTCGCAAGGCTCAGGCTCAGGCTCAGGCTCGGTGTCGGCGATGATTGCCGAGTCAATAGCCAAGTCCAAATCAGCTTGCACACGACTTTGTCGCGTCAGGTGCTCGACGATGCCCGACGATTTAAGATGAAGTTTGCTCGACAATGTGTCGTCAAAAGCTGACGTGACGGTGAAGGTCACAAAAGCGACAGCGAGCAAAGTCAAAAGTCCTAAATAGCGATGCTTCATGGTCTGTGGTGTTAGAGATGTAGATTTAAGGTGGGCGAGGGCGGCGAGAGGCGGTGTCAGTTGGTGATAACCATGTATTCGCCGTTGCTGCCTGCGCCTATGCGGTAGCGTTTAAGCCCATAGCCACGCTCCGCAGCCAAGCCTGATAAAGGCTGACCGTATTGGCTGAAAATCTCGTATGTGCTGTGGCACACGGGACACTCCGCCGTCATCGTCTCGTCGTCTACGGCTATTCTGACCGAATATTTGCACTCGACAGGGCAAGCTAAATCGTAGACTATCGGGTTGCCGATGATGTCGCATACCAAAAGCAGACCGCCGTAGCCGGTGTAGCTGAGTGCGGTGTAGGGGTAGTTTGAAGGTATGCGTTCTGATTTGATGAAGCGACGATATTGCATAGCACCGCCGACACCGTATGTGTTCCAGTCTGCCAAGGTGTAAAAAGAGAGGCTGACAGCGGCAGCAGGCAATCTGTCGTCGTCAAGCGTATGGCATGACGACGCGCAGACTGACAATGCGATTAGCGTGTATAATGTCTTTAGACTGTGACTCAGTCGCTTCATTATTAGCTTATTAAGAGAAACGAGAAATCATGCCGCCGAATTGGTCTACGGCTTTTTGCATAGCACCGCCGACCATAGGCTTGAGGATAGCGGGAATATCCACTTCGATAGAAGTGACAATCTCAGTTTGCTCTGCGCCTTTAGCCTCGAGGTCAACTTGCATCACCATAGGCACGGGTGTGCCCTCGGCAGCGAATTTGATGCGTGAGGTGTTGCGCTCAGTTACTCTAAACTTGATTTGACCGACCTGCTGAGTGTTAAGCGTGATGCAATCTTTGTCGAAAGATATTTCGCCGATGCGTGCGCGTTCTTCAGCCGGAAGATTATCAACAGCCGGTTGCATTAAAGACAAATCACTGAATTTCTCGACGATAGACTCAGCCGAGCGATTGATTACGGTAGGTTTGCTTTTGTATTGTGCCATTAGTCAGCATTTTGATTGGGTGCAGACCAGTTTGCGGGGTCTTTACGCCAGAGTTTAAGTGTTTCGAGATCTTTCTCTTTGATATAGTTAGTTTTAAGCGCCACGTCGAGCATAGCGTTGTAGTCGCTTAAAGTGATGAGTTTTACGCCTTTATCTTTGAAAGCCTTAGCAGCGATGGGGAAGTCGTAAGTGAAAAGGGCGACCATACCGACAACTTCGCAACCGGCAGCGCGGATAGCGTCAACGGCTTTGAGAGAGCTTTTGCCCGTAGAGATAAGGTCTTCAACAACGATAACCTTTTGACCGGGTTTGAGGTTGCCTTCGATAAGGTTTTCCAAGCCGTGGTCTTTAGGAGCTGAGCGGACATAGGCAAAAGGAAGGTTGAGGGTGTCAGCGACTAACGCACCTTGAGCGATAGCGCCTGTAGCAACGCCGGCAACAGCTTCAGCTTCGGGGAAGTTCTCCATTACGATACGAGAAAGCTCAACTTTGACGAATGAGCGAATTTCGGGATATGACAGCGTGTGACGGTTGTCAGTATAAATAGGTGAGTTCCAGCCGGAAGCCCAAACGAAAGGATTTTCGGGTTGGAGCTTTATTGCGCTTACATTCAACAATTTCTCAGCGAGAAGGTTTGCTACTTGGTTCATTGTCTGATATGTGTTTAGTTAAACTTTGCACAAAGGTACAAAGAATTAATGGAATTTTTATGCTGTTTGGTGATAAACTAAGCGCAAAAAATGCCGACATCGGTGTCGTGGTTTTGAATGTGGCTAAATATTTTAGTTAAATAACTTTAAACGTGATAATTCACTCGCAAATAATGGTTATAATTGCAACATGTTTGACGCTATTGCTCAATATATTGATTTGACCTGGGTCTATACGCCTTTGATGATAGTTTACGCTGCTACGACAGTGGCGATTATCGGCGTTGTGTTGTCAGAAAATCGCAATCCCGTCAAGTCATTGGCGTGGGTCACGGTGCTCATGCTGCTGCCCATCGTCGGCATTATCCTCTATCTCTTTTTTGGCCGCAATATCAAGAATAAGCACATGATATCGAGGCGCTTGCGTCGTCGCCTTCGTCGGCGTGAACGTGCGCGCAAGGTCGATTATAACAAGCTCAATCTGACCACCGAGTCGCGTCAACAAATCAGCATGGTGACGGCAATGGCAAGTTCGCCCTTCTATCCCGGCAACAAGGTCGATGTCTTCACTTGTGGTGCAGACAAATTTGAATCGCTCAAAGCCGACCTCCGTGCCGCGCGTCATTATATAAATATGCAATATTACATATTTGAAGATGATAAAATCGGCAATGAGATACGCAGCATATTGATAGACCGTGCTCACAACGGGGTGAAAGTCAGACTGATATATGACCATGTAGGCTCGTTCAACGTGCGCAATCGCTTCTTCAAGGATATGCGTAAAGCCGGCATTGAGGCTTACCCATTCTTTAAAGTGTCATTTCCGCAGCTCGGCACGCGTATCAACTGGCGCAACCACCGCAAGCTGACCGTTATAGACGGACAAATCGGCTATCTCGGAGGCATGAACGTCGCCGACCGCTATATAGATGGCGGCAGCTTCGGCAGCTGGCGCGACACCCATGTGCGCGTGCAAGGTCCGATAGTTGCGTCATTACAATATTCATTTGCTGTCGATTGGACCTTCATGGGACGCCAACTCATTGAGCTTGAGCCGCCATGTTCCGAAATAGAAGGCGCAGAAATCGGTGCTCAACTCCTGACCTCAGGGCCTTCGGCACAGTGGAGTAACATTGCGCTTACATTCCACAAAGCCATAATGAACGCCAAGCAGCGCATCTATATCCAAACGCCATACTTCTTGCCCACTGAGGGACTTTTGCGCGCACTCCAAGCGGCGGCATTGGCACATGTCGATGTGCGCGTGATGATACCGCGTCACAGCGATTCGGTGATGATGAACCTCGCCTCTGCGTCATACCTCGCCGAGTGTATGCGTGCCGGCATCAAAATCTACTTCTATGAACACGGTATGCTACATTCAAAAATGATGCTCATAGACGACGAATTTTGCACCATAGGCTCTACAAACTTCGACTTCCGCAGCTTTGAGCACAACTTTGAAGCCAACCTCTTTTTCTACTCACGACAATTCAACAACCGTATAACCGAAATCTTCAAGACAGACTTTATGCACTGCTCGCGCCTTAAACCCGCCGAGTGGCGCATGCGACCGATATGGCGCAAAGCCGCCGAGTCGATAGTCCGTCTGTTGAGCCCTATATTATAATATTGTATATAAACACACTGACCAATGGGACAAACAAGCAACTCACAAGAACGCTTCTGCTCAATCTTGCGACAAACAGCTCGCGAAAATATTGAATATGTAATCGAAGACCTCACCGCGATGGGCTTCTTCACCGCTCCCGCCTCCGCTCGCAACCACTACAACTATGCCGGTGGACTTGTCGAGCACTCACTCAACGTCTACGACATGGCAATGGCGCTGCGCAAGTCTATCGTAGAACTGCGCCCCGATATGGCAGCCAAACTCAATGAGAACTCTATCGCCATCGCCGCCCTCCTGCACGATGTCTGCAAGACCGATATCTACCGCCTCGTGACACGCAAAGAGAAGAACGAAATCGGCGTGTGGGAAGACGTAAAACGCTATGAGGTTGATTATTCCGACTTCCCAATCGGTCACGGCGAGAAGTCAGTGGTGATGCTGCTGCGCTCAGGCCTTGACCTCGAAGACGAAGAAATATTTGCCATCCGTTGGCACATGGGAGCGTGGGACTTGCCGATGCAAAGCATAGAGGCAGACAAATCCTTCCGCAAAGCCCAAGAGCGTTCACCCCTCGTGGCGCTTATCCACACCGCCGACACCCTTGCGGCGCAAATTCTCGAGCGTGACGCGTGATTTTGACAGACGAATAAAATTGCTAAACAACTTTTAACAACTTATATACTATTGATAATAAGCGGTTAAAGCGAATAAAAATGGGCGGTAACAATTTTTGTGGCAAAAATGTTTTGCAGGTTCAGAAATAATGTCTAACTTTGCAACGCAAACGCGAAAATCGGTTGCCCACTTGCGAAAATAGCTCAG
>CAYYAA010000080.1:0-9760 GCA_964469875.1 uncultured Bacteroides sp. | reverse complement strand
ATAGTGACTACCAGTTGCCGAGAGTGGCGTTGAAGATGAGTTCTACCAATTCTTTTGATATAGTCTGACAAAGTTCGTCTTGGACATCTGTGAGGAGCTCAGAGCTGTCAAAGTCGCGGTATGCGCTGAAAGTCTGGTCAACATTGTTTTTGTCGTTTTTGTTGTCGATATATTTAAGACGGACAGATATTGTGAGACGTGTTTTAGAAGCGTAAGCGTCTTCGGTGACGGCTTGAGGTGTCAGCGTGTAACCGGTGATTTCACCCTCGATTTGCATATCGGCGTTGTTCTCGGTGATTTTTAGTCGCGTGTTGCGCTCGATATAGTCGAGTAATTCGTTCTCAAAGGTTTGTTGCAATGGTGGATATACCAATGCTGCGCGGATTGGGAAGTTAGAGACGCTGATAGTGTGGTAGACGGTATAGTCAATTGCCGAACCGTTAAATTTATAGCTGATACGGCAGCTTGGTGCGGCAAATATCAGTGCAGCAACAACTACGGCTAAACGAGCAAATGTTGAGAGATATGTTTTATTCCAGACCATATTCTTTGATTTTACGGTAAAGAGTGCGCTCTGAGATGCCGAGTTCTTGTGCTGTCTGCTTGCGGCGACCACTGTTGCGCTCAAGGGCTTGACAGATGATTTCGCGTTCACGTTCTTCGAGCGACGTAGGCTCGCCGGCATCGTCGTGTGTCAGGAAGTCGTTGTTTGACGGTGTTGAGAAGCGTATGTTGTCTGTCGGTAGTGACAGAGTGGTGATGTCGGTGTCAGATGTTGCGGCAGGCTCATCGACTTCGACATACTGGTCAACGGTGCGTGACGGTGGCAGCGCGTGACGCTCAGTCGGTTTGTTCTCGATGTGTTGTGACAATTCTTCGAGTCGATTTTGCAGTCTGAACAGCATGCTGAATATCATTTCGCGCTCGCGTTCATAGTCATGGTTGAGATCTGACGCAATCGCCGGAGTTGTGACCGTTGCATTCGCAGGCAGGTAATTGCGCAATACATCGCGCGTAATCTGAGAGCCTGCATCAAACAGAGCTATCTGTTCGATGACGTTCTTGAGCTGGCGGACGTTGCCCGGCCAACGGTAGTGGCTCAGTATGTCTGTGGCATCTTTATCAAACGAGATTGGCGGCATGCGGTATTTCTCGGCAAAGTCAGATGCGAATTTGCGTGTTAGCAGCAGTATGTCATTGCCTCGTTCGCGAAGTGGTGGTATTGTGATTTGCACCGTTGAGAGGCGATAATAGAGGTCTTCGCGGAAGCGTCCGTCTGCAACGGCTTTTAGCATATCAACATTGGTAGCTGCCACGATGCGAATATTTGTCTTTTGGACAGTTGACGAGCCGACTTTCAGGAACTCACCGCTTTCGAGCACACGCAGCAAACGTGCTTGTGTTGTTAGCGGCAGTTCAGCCACTTCGTCAAGAAAAATAGTGCCGCCGTTGGCCTCCTCAAAGTAGCCTTTACGAGAGCCCACGGCACCGGTGAATGCACCTTTCTCGTGACCGAACAACTCGGAGTCTATGGTGCCTTCGGGAATAGCGCCGCAGTTTACGGCGATGTATTTTGCGTGTTTGCGCGCGCTGAAATTGTGGATGATTTGCGGAAAGAATTCCTTTCCTGACCCACTTTCGCCCGTGACGAGTACCGAAAGGTCAATCGGAGCGACACGTATCGCACGTTCCACAGCCGCTATGAGTGCGGCTGCGTTGCCAATGATGCCGAAGCGCAACTTGGCTTGCTGTGCCTCCGGCGATATTTCTAACGGATTTAACGGCATGAACGCAATTGATAAGTTTTAGATTTTAAAAATTCGCCAAATTCCGCGTGAGAGCCTTGATGCTTGAGTTGTTCTTCTACACTGATAGGCTCGCCTACGGATACGTGAAGTGTCGTGCCACACTTGCGGAAGACTTCTGACGGAAGTCTCAGCGTGCGCAGTTGCCAACATACCACACCCAAAAAGTTAAAGAGCCAACTGTTGCTGCCGTGAAAGTAGATAGGTATCACCGGCACTTTGAGCTGCTCAATCAGTCTGACAATGGTCTCTTGCCACTCACGATCTTCAAGCTGACCGTGGCGGTTAACCTTGCTGACTGCTCCGGCGGGGAAGAAGCCGATTGGCTTACCTCGACGCACCTGCATGATTGCTTGTTTGATGCCTTGCATGGACACGGCTTTCTTCGCCGGGTCGTCGCTGGCAAGAGCGTCAACAGCTATAAAGTTGGGTCGCATTGCTTTAATCTTGTTGAGTATCATGTTGACCATGACCTTATACTCAGGGCGGCGTGATGCGATAAGATGTATTAATGTGATGCCGTCAAGTGCGCCAAAAGGGTGGTTACTTACGGTGATAAATGCGCCTTCCGGAAGGTTGTCAAGCACCTCCTCATTGTCAATGCGCAGTGTAATGCGGAAGTCATCGAGCAAGCCTTTGACAAATGGCGCACCGGGTGTGTCGAAGTATTTATCGTGAACGGCATTCACCTTATCGACTTGAAGCCAATGCAACACTTTGTTAATTAGCTTTTCGTGACCTTTGAGCTTTGGCACCATCTCCATGACATCTTCTGCGTCAAGTACGGTGCGCTTTACTATATCTTTTTCGTTTGTTTGTTCTGTCATAAAAGTTGACTTTATTGTCAAAGTGCAAAATTAATAAATAATTAGCAATCGCCCAAACAGATATCATATCTAAAATAAGCTATTATTTAATGTTCGCGCGCCCGCGCGCGTAAGACCTAATGCTAAGATTTAGTGAAATTATTTTGCACATAAGCAAATAAATAGTATATTTGTCGAAAAATCAATAAATTATGGCAACACCAATAAAAGACACCCCTGTTCTGTACGGAAAAGATGCTCAACGCTTCTTAAAGCTCATCTCTAAGCCGAAGGTAGTATCAAAGGAGACTATTGAGCGCCAAAAACGTGCGTATGAATTTGTTAAATCTATTAGTAAATGCGATTGGTAATCAGATGAATGATATAGAAATACAATATGTCAGACTTTGCCAAGAGACAAAGATAAAGCCGTTTAAATGTGCTAATGCAGATCTAAACGGCTTTTTGTTTGACGACGCAAAACCTTATTTAGAATCATTAATGGCTGTTACATATTTGTTTGAAGATATTACTAACAACGTAACTATTGCCTATTATAGTGTTTCTGCCGATAAAATCTCTTTCGATAAAAATGAAAAAAGCAAATGGAACAAAATTAATAGAGCTATACCCGATAAAAAGCGCCGAAGGGACTATCCGGCAGTCAAGATAGGACGTTTAGCTGTTAATGAACAATATCAGAATTCAGGCTACGGACGTTTGATTGTTGAAAGTGTGATTAGTAAATTTAGGGAAAATAAAATTTTAGGTTGCCGTTTCATTACTGTTGATGCCCTTAAATCTGCGATACCGTTTTATCTGAAATGTGGATTTGACTTCTTTACGGAAAAAGATGCCGAACATCCTACGCGATTGATGTTTTATGACCTGCTAAATACCACAATATAACTGCTCCATTTAGATATTTTAAAGGTAAAATGCGCAAAGATTTTGGCTATTTTATGAAGTTTTTGTAACTTTGGGCATAAAATTACTACTAAAATGGAAAGAGTTTTACAATTTGAAGATATTGCGCAGATTAAGTCGCTCTCTGCTGATTATAGTCAGATTGATGGTAAGTATTTGTTGGCGAGAATAATACCCGGCAAGCGCACTATGCCCGCATGGAACGATCCGCGCAAGATAAATGGATTGTTTCTTATGATTATTCATCAAGGCTGTGCTGATGTTGAAGTGAACTTTGAGCTTTATGAAGCACCGTCAAATTCTGTCATCGCTGTGCCGCCGGGCGCTATCATGCGTATGCGCGCTCGCGATTCTGAGGAATTTGATGCTACGATGTTGTTTCTTGCCTATGATTTCTTGCATGAGATTAATATCAACCCGAGTGCAATAGCGCTGCCTGACTTGCGCGAGAAGCGCTCTTCTGTCTACAAGCTGCAGGAGAATGAGTCTGTTTTGCTTTCAAGATATTTTGACCTATTGCACTGCAATGCTCGTGATAATAATAATCCGCGCATCAACAAGAACATCGCCTCAAGCCTCCTTGCTGCCGCATTCTATCAGATTGTCCAGTTCTTATATAATAGCATAGGCTCAAATGTTGGCGGCGAGCAGCCATCACGTCGCAGCAATTATGTAAACGACTTTATCAAGTTGGTTCACATCTATTATTCTAAGGAGCGTGCCGTTAAGTTTTATGCCGACAAGCTATTTATTTCGCCTAAATACTTATCCTTGCTCGTCAAGGAGGCGACAGGTCGCTCGGCTGCGAACTTTATCGATGAGTTTGTTGTGCTTGAAGCAAAAAATATGCTGCGCTTCTCAGGGAAAAACATCCAGCAGATTGCTTATGCACTCAATTTCTCCAACCAATCGTCATTTGGTAAATACTTTAAACACCTGACCGGAATGTCACCAACTGAATATCAGAAGTCATAAGTCAGGCATTATTGGATAACAATATCAAAAATCAGCGAGTATGTCAAGCGTTTTTTTTGACATACTCGCTGATTTCGTGTAAGTGTAATATCTCATCTGTCGGCTTCGTGTAGTGTCGAAGTCGGGCGTATATTGGTTTAGCTTAGCGTTTGGTTTGACAGTTGAAAGTTGTCAGCGTGAGTGTTATTAGTTGTAATCAGACGTTATAGCTCTTAGCCAAATAGCAAAGTTGGTGTGTGCGTGAACACTCGTCACTTAATCTATGACGGGAAATTTAAAATTCTTTAATTCTGCGATATATTGACGCTCCTTACCGTTACAGTAGGCGTTGCATAATTGGTGAAATTTCACGGAGTGGTTCATCTCTGACAGGTGGGCCAATTCGTGATAGATGATGTAGTCGCGCAAATGCTGTGGCAGGAATACGACCATGCAGCTCAGTGAGATGACACCTTTGCTGTCGCATTTGCCGAGGATGCGTCTTCCGGTGGAGATGCGCCAGTCAGAGGGTATGCGGTTGATGTGCGCTGCAAGTTTCTCGGCACGCGGCAATAGTAGCGTCGGCGCTACCTTGCGCGCAATCTCTTTGAGTTGTGTGCTGATAATTGTCATTGCGTTCTCTTTGTTGAGGTCAAGCTCCTTATACGCAGAGATTTCAAATGTGTAAGTGCCTTTGTTCTCAGAGATAAAACGTGAATGGATATAGCTGTCGTCAGCGTCTAACGGCTGGATTCTGATTATCAGGTTGTCGGTAGTGATTTCTTGACCGAAGTAATAGCCTGATCTCTCCGGACGTATCTTCACTAACTTTGGAACTAATTCATTAATAGCCTTGTTGAAGTAGTCGATAGTTGTGTGTGGAGGTACGGTGACATGGACACAGCCCTTAGACCAACGCGCACGGATATGCAGCGCATTGGCTCTGACTGTTACTTGGACGATGCCAAGCGTATCATGCTGATAGCGGCATGATGTTACAAAGTTCATTTGTCTTGTCATTGTCAACCATAGGTGATAAAGATTAAAATTGTTTTTTGCCCCATTGAAGTTTCTCGCATAGGGTCTTTGCAAAATTGTGATCGCGAGGTTCGGCAACACGGATTACAAAGGGTGCTCTTTTTAGTGTTATTGTCGAGCCTGCGAGACGGGAAGAGGAACGACCATCTAATGATAGGCGATAGTGTAGGGCGCGAGATGATGTGGTGATTTTTATCACTGAGTCGTCGCGGACAACAAGCGGACGCATAGATAGTGAGTGAGCGGCTATCGGTGAAATGATTCTCACCGGTGCTTGTGGTTGTACGATAGGCCCTCCGACCGAGAGGTTGTAGGCTGTGCTACCGGTCGGCGTGGCTACAAGTAGTCCATCGGCGCGATATTCGCCGAGGTGTATATTGTCTATTTCTACGTTGGCGGTAAGCATTGACGAGGTCTCTTCTTTTGTGATGGCTATCTCGTTGAGGGCGTATGGCCATGTCGTCAAATTATCGGCCTCGACTTCTATCAGGCTGCAATCGCGTGTCTGTAGCTTGGATTCGACGAGAATGTCGGGGAGTAGTGACAAGTTCTTGACATCAAAAGCGGCTAAATAGCCCAAGTGTCCGGTGTTGACTCCTACGATGGGTATCTGCTTCTGTCCGACCCACATCGCGGTCCTCAAGAATGTGCCGTCACCACCAAGGCTTATCGCATAGTCTGCCGTGAAGTCATCGCTCTCGGTGACTCGTGTAACGGCGGATAAGGCTCCCGGCACGGCTCGCAATAGGTATTGGTATAGCTTGGCGTGCATCACAACTTCGATTTTGTAGAGCTTTAAATCTCGCAGAAATGATGCAAGTCTTTTTATATGTTCGTCTTGGCTTCTACTGCCATATATAGCGATTTTCATGTGACAATGTTATGTTTACAGGTCAAGCAGAAACATCAATTGGTCAAAACGAGAGCGAATTGTTTCGTCATCAAGTAGGACCTCTTCATCAAGGGCAAGGATTGTGTAGCCATATCGCTCTAATGACTGAGCTATTCGAGCGGGGTTGCGATGATTTACTCGTAGGTCTATCACAACTTGAGCCTCTTCGTCGCTGAGTGATGTTACGTTCAGATTAAGCAGATGCGCATCACAATCCTCGACAGCGTGCGCTATTGCAGATGCCGAGAACTCCGACCGTTGACATCCTATCAACAAACGACTCGACTCCGTTATCGGTGGATATAAAGTCGATATTTCGGGTAATTTTATCTCTTTAATATCTTTTGATGTCAAATCTTTCGTTTTTAATTTATTTCTGACTAAATTTGTAGCCTGAATTACAATTACAAATATACAAAGAAATTCTAATATCAGTTATGAAATTAACTTACATTCACTGATTGAGGATTAAAATCGTAAGTAAATGACCAATCTTAGTGTCAATATCAACAAAATCGCAACTCTGCGCAACGCAAGAGGCGAGAATACTCCCGACCTGCTGAAGGTCGCTTTAGATTGTGAAAGTTTTGGCGCCGAGGGCATAACAGTTCACCCTCGCCCTGACCAACGACATATCAAACGTGCCGATGTTTATCAACTTCGACCTCGACTGACTACAGAATTTAATATCGAAGGCTATCCTTCTGAAGATTTCATTAAATTAGTGCTTGAGGTCAAACCAACTCAAGTCACATTAGTCCCTGATGCTGCTGATGCTGTGACTTCTAATGCCGGATGGGATACTTGCGCTAATTTTGACTTCTTAACGGCCGTTGTCGAACAGTTCAAGGATGCCGGAATACGCACATCTATATTCGTTGACCCTGATGCCAAAATGATTGACGCTGCCGCTCGCATCGGCGCTGACCGTGTCGAGCTTTACACCAAGCCTTATGCCGACAACTACGCCACAGATGCCGCTAAAGCTGTCGCAGCTTATGTCGAAGCATCTAAAGTCGCACATAGCCTCGGCCTCGGCGTCAACGCAGGCCATGACCTCAGCCTTGTCAACCTCAAATACTTCCACGCTTGTGTACCTTACCTCGATGAGGTGTCAATTGGTCACGCCTTGATTTGTGATGCTCTTTACCTCGGGCTTAAAGAGACCATACATCAATATCTCGAATGTCTGAAATAAGTTTACAAAAACAATTAGATATATTACAAACATGTTTGCTCAAATCACTTCAGCAGCTTCGGCTGCCGCTACAACTGCTCAACCACAACTGTCCATCTGGCAATTGTGCCTCGAAGGCGGTTGGATTATGATTCCTCTCGCTGTCTTGCTGCTTATCGGCATATATGTCTTCGCTGAACGCGCAATCGTTATCGGTCGCGCTTCTCGCACTGACGACACTTTTATGCGTCGTATCAAAGACTATATCCATGACGGCGAGATTGATAGCGCTCTCAATTTATGCAAAACAAACGGCTCGCCCTATGCTCGTCTTATCGCTAAAGGCATCACTCGCATCGGCAGACCTATGAACGACGTGCTCGTTGCTATTGAGAACGCCGGAAACCTCGAAGTGGCTGCACTCAGTAAAGGCTTGCCGTGGTTAGCTACAACAGCTGCAGGCGCTCCAATGCTCGGATTCCTCGGCACCGTTATCGGCATGGTTCAAGCCTTCTATGCTATCGCTGAATCAGGCAACGCTGCATCTATCGGCGACTTCGCAGGTGGCATCTATACCGCTCTCGTCACTACCGTTGCCGGTCTTATCGTCGGCATCATCGCTATGTTTGCTTACAACTTCTTGGTAGCTCGCATCAACAAGGTCATGAACCACATGGAAGCCCGCACTATGGAGTTTATGGACTTGCTAAACGAACCGGCACACTAATTCCCCTTAGACTATGGCTCTTAAACGTCAACAAGAGATTCTCTCAGGTTTCTCTATGGCTTCAATGACCGACATCATCTTCTTGCTGCTCGTATTCTTTATGGTGACATCGAGCTTCGTTTTCCCGACAGCTTTAGATATAAACCTCCCGGAAGGCAGCGAGCAAACACCGGTCAAGCCCTCTACTCGCGTCTTTATTGATGCCGATGGTCAGTACTTTATCAGCTATGCTGACGAAGACTTGCGCCCTGTCGCTAAGGATAGCCTTGCGATTAGTCTTAATATTATCAATGAGAATGACCCCGAAAACGCTATCGCCGTTTATGCCGATGCTGATGTCGCTTATGGCAAGGTGGTAGAAGTCCTAAACGTTGGCGCTGCTAATTCACTCAAGATGGTTCTCGCTACAAAACCGTCTGCGTCATCCACTGAGCAACCGACAGCAAACAATGTCACCGAGACCGAGGTCCTTGATGATGCAATAACTGAATGATTTTCCTTTCATGAATCGTGATAAATTATACGCCTTATTATTCACGGTGATTTTTGCCGTCTTGCTCCTGCTGTGGCTATTTAAAGCCACTATTGGCATCTCGTCATCCAACAAGGAATGGCCGCCTAAGCATGACAGCGAAATCTCTCTGACAGAGGAGGAGTTTGTTGAAGTGGTCGAAATGCTACCTTCAAAACTCGCGTCATCCAACGATATGGCAGCCGCCGAAGCTCCCGAACCGGTTGTCAACTCTTCTGAACCTGCCCCCGAAACAGGTATGGACTTATCTGATAAAGGTGCTGTCGCCGAAGCCCCAAAACCGGTGACAACCTCAAAACCTGCACCCGTTCAGGTTAAGAAAGAGGAGAAGAAAACCAAGACAGGCGCTGCAACCGAAACTCCAAAGCAGGAAAAGAACGAGACTGAAGAGGTACGCCGCAAGGCAACAGCCGACACAAAAAATGCGTTCAAGAACGCTACAGGCAAAAATAACACCACCTCAACCGGTAAAACACAAGGCGACACCGGTAAGACTACCGGCTCTTCTTCTGCCGTTAGCGGCTCCGGAACAGGTTCGGTTGGCGGCGGTTGGGTTATGCCTCACTATGCAAAAGTGCCAAGCACTTCCACCGGCTCTCTTAAACTCGAAGTCAAAATTGACCGTTCCGGAAAAGTTACATCAGTCAAATTTATTGGAGGCGATGCTCCCGCGGCAACAGACAGCTCCGTGCGTGCCGCTTGTGAACGCGAAGTCCGTTCTAAACGCTATACCCGAACAGACGATAACGCCCCGGATGAATCGACAGCTTATATAACATATACCTTTAAATAAAAAAAGCGACCCACAACGGTCGCTTTTTTTATTAGGTAACGAGAAAATATTATAGCACTATCATAATTTCGCCATAAGGATGCCACGAAGCATTTGAACATGCAAAATA
>CAYYAA010000079.1:0-9878 GCA_964469875.1 uncultured Bacteroides sp. | reverse complement strand
AAAGTTAGTAATACGAGGTTTAAGTTTGACTTTTATTCGGTTAATATTTATTAAATCATTAAATTACACCGAACTCTATCATTTTTTTTACAAAAAACATATTTAACTTTGTCGTGCTATTGTATCATCATTGAGACTAAAGGCTGCTGCGATGATATGTGGCAGGTGTTAGATTATAATTCGGAGAATATCCCCTTTATGAAAACTTTAAATCTATCTGATTTTGAACCAATCTCGCTTGCGAGGATGAAAGCTGTCAAACTAATGAATCGTGTTGATGTCAAATACATTACCACGGTAGACAAGCTGTCTGAGCTGCTGAAGGTTATCACCAATGACTATTATATCCAAGAGACGGCGGGTATGCGCAATCTGCCTTATTCGACAGTCTATTTTGACACGGAGCGCGTCGATATGTTCATCGAGCATGAGCGCGGCAAGGCTGTCAGACAGAAGATACGCATCCGCACGTATGAATCAACAGGTGTCCGCTTCCTTGAAATTAAGGATAAGAATAACAAAGGTCGCACCTCGAAGGAGCGCATCGAAATTGAGGCTTCTGACTCTACCGTCAACAAATATGCCACTTTTATAGACGAAAACTCACGCTATAACTCGGCAGATTTGGACTCAAAACTTGAGAACCAATTCCACCGCATTACGCTTGTAAATTATGCTATGACCGAGCGACTGACCATAGACACCGACTTGTCATTTCACAATGTGACAACAGGCAAGGACTATTCGTTGGGCAATATCGCCATCATCGAGCTGAAGCGTGACAGCATGAGCAAGTCGCCGATACTTGAGAAGTTGAGGGTGCTGCACATCCACCCGTCTGGCTTCAGCAAATACTGCATGGGCATGGTGCTGACCGACCCCGATTTGAGACAAAACAGGCTCAAACCGCGCATCAGATCTGTTGAACGTCTAAACTGCAAATAATTACATATAATAAATTAAAATACTAAAGACTAAACATGGAATCACTTGACCTTATGGACGTGCCGTCAGCCGAATGTATGGGGCTATTGCAATTGCTAATACGGTTTGCGTTTAATGCCGTAGTTGTGTGGTGTATCATCCACTTGCTCTATTATCCAAAGAGCCGCCGACTTGACTACTATTTCACTTTTTCGCTGATTAGCTTGTCAATATTCTTTTTGATTTTCTTACTCGGCAGTGTCAAACTGAAGATAGGCTTTGCCTTAGGTTTGTTCGCCATATTCGGCATCATCAGGTATAGGACGGAGTCTATGCCGGTGCGCGAGATGACTTATCTGTTTGTTATCATAGCCGTATCCGTGATAAACGCATTAGGCTCACCAGAGAACTACATCGAGCTGTTAATCACTAATGCCCTGTTCTTGTTGACAATATGGCTGTGTGAACGCAATCGCAAACTTAAACACCTGTCAGACAAGCTGATTGTCTATGACCGCGTTGAGCTAATCGTGCCGGAGCGTCGCCAAGAGTTGCTTGACGACCTGCAAGAGCGCACAGGCTTAGAAATTAAGAAATTGGAAATCGGCGCAATTGACTTCCTGCATGACACCGTTATGCTGAAGGTTTATTATGAGACCGAAAACACCGATAACTCCATCGAACACATTGTGAAATTACCCAAAACAGAGCGATGAAAAGCAAGCGTATCTTAACAGCTGCAGTCGCTGTCCTCGCTATGGTGACAGCCTCGGCACAAGAGCTATGGTCAACTGCTGAGCTCGATTTCAGCCTTAATAAAAGACTAAAGGGCGATGTCGAACTCGAATGTCGCACCACCGACGGACTGTCTGACGTATCGCGCTGGTCGGCATCTATCGGACTTAACTATCGTCTATGCAAATACCTCAAAGCCTCTGCCGCCTATAAATTTATTTATGACCATAACGGCAACGACTATGACGAAGACGATGTTTATACGCCATACTATTGGCAGCCGCGCCAACGCTTTGCTCTCGGGCTCACCGGCAGCTACAAATTCGGACGGCTCTCGCTGTCACTGCGCGAGATGTATCAGTACACCTACCACCGCGAGCGCATAACAACGCCGACCTATGACCTGCTCGCCAACGAATGGACTTTGGAGAAGTCTGTCAACTCAAAGCACAAAGGCTATCTGCGTTCACGATTGGAAGCCGAATACAACATCCGCAAATGCCGCTTCACGCCCTTTGCATCATGCGAACTTTACAGCGACCTCTCAGACTTTGACACCTCAAAAGTGCGCTACACCATAGGCTCGGACTACAAAATCAACTCTCGCAACGCGGTGCAATTGTTCTACCGATATATTGACGGTAAGAACTCTGACAGCCACGTTATCGGCATTGGTTACACATTTAAAACGAAGTAGTTATGCTTAAAATATACAAGTTAATTCCATGTCTGACAGCCGCATTGATGGCAAGTTGCACCGCCGATGTGCCATACGTTTGGTCAGAACAAGACCAAACACCGTCAAGTGATTTGGGCTTTACAACAGACTTTGAGTATACCATTCACGAATATGACGGCACGACAGCGACAGATGCCTCATCGGATGTTGTCGGCACGGATAAGTCATTTTATTGGGAAGCTAACAAGTTCACAAACAAGATTAATGTCACTTACAGCGGCAACACAGCGACGGTCGAGACTGAGCTGTCAGGCGTCGTCACATCTGTCTCAGGCGCGTATGTCACTATCGACATGGCGACTAATGCTGTCAAAAATGTCGAAATAACCGTGCAAGGTCAGACTGACGACGGTGCGCTCAAGATTTATGGCAAAAACAAATTCAAGCTAACTCTCAACGGCGCAACAATCACATCTCAACGCGGCCCGGCTATCAATGACCAATGCAAAAAGCGTGTGTTCCTACATCTCGCCGACGGCAGCGTGAATCAGTTGACAGATGCCGCAGAATACACCGCAGAGCCTTACTATGCCACTGCCGACGGATTTGAGACTGAGGACACCAAAGGCTGTCTGTTCAGCGAGGGCAACGTGATAATGAGCGGCAGCGGCTTGCTGATAGTCAATGCCCACCACAAGCATGGCTTGGCAACTGACGGCTATCTCTGGGTGCGCCCCGGTGTCACTTTGGCCGTCACAAATGCCGCAAAAAATGCCATTCATGCCAAAGGCAATGTCAATGACAACTTGGGCATCGTCATAAACGGCGGCTATATCTATGCCAATATCGCTGCCGACGGCGGCAAGTGTCTGAAGTCTGATAATAACATCATCATCAACGGCGGTTATCTCGACCTCAACACCTCAGGCTCGACATTCTATGATGCAGAGGAAAACGACACCTCAACAAGCACCTGCATCAAAAGCGACCTTAATACTGCCATTAACGGCGGTGCGGTCTCGATGAAAAGCACAGGTAACAGCGCAAAGGGCATCAACGCCGACATGAATATCTATATCAGCGGCGGCGAAATATGCGCTTACACACAAGGACGTAACCTCGCTGCCGACGAGTCTATCTCGCAGACAGGCGGCAAGGTCTATGCCTATTCGCTCGGCGAATATGCCGTTTATGCGCCGACAGTCACCGTCAGTGACGGCTACATGATATGTGTCAACCCTAACAGCAAGCTCTCCGTTCCCAATCACAAAGCGTTAATCAATGGCGGATATGTCATTGCTTATGGCAATAACATCGTGACCGCGCCGGATGCAGCCTCAACACAAGGATATGTCAAGGTCGCAGAGCAAGCAATGCAGAGCGGCAACACCATCGCCGTGACTTCGGGCAATCAAAATATCATTGCTTACACCCCCGATTTCACCACCACAGAGCTCCTGCCACTGCTGCTCAGTGCGCCCACAGTCAACTCTCAAAGCACATTGAGCAATGTTAGCGTCACCAATCCGACCGCGACTTGGCAAAATCTCACTATCGGCGGCACATTGAAATAAAAAAAATTAAGTTGATATACAATAATTTATAGGCAATATACGTTTAGTTAATAAATAAATTAATAAACGGTTCTGCCTATGAATAAATTCTCTACTCCAACTTTTACATCAGTTGAGAACCGTCGTTCAGCCGGACCCAAGGCACGCACAATTGAATTCCTGAGACAGTTCGCGCGCGTATATCGCCCCGCAGATTTAGTCTCGATGCCATCGGCTCCCGGCTTTGTCCTCAACTAAAGCGCAAAAAGCGGTCGACAGTTTATGCTGCCGACCGCTTTTGCTTTATGTCAAGTAATAGCTTATTCGAGCATACCTGTCACGCGCAGGTACTCTGTTTGATTGATTTTATATTGCGCTTTAGCCTCAAGGAGGTTGCTCTTTGACTGCTGCCACTGAGACTGAGCGTCGAGAAGGTCGATAATCGGACACATCGCAACGCTATAACGTGCTTGCATATTGCTGAGGTTAGCTTCTGCTTGTTGCAGCGCTGTCTCGGCAGATTTCACAAGGTCATAGCCGTCATTGACGTTGATAATAGCTTGTCGCACTTCGATGCTCAGCAGGCGTTTGTTTTTGTCAAGGTCAAGCTGAGATTTTTGCAGGTCGAGTTTTGCCTTCTTGACCTTCTTGCCGGTTGTACCCCAATTAAAAATAGGAATTTTCACTGCCAACATTGCCAAGCCCAAGCCATCGTTTGTCGTTTGAGAATACTTGCCCGTTGTGCCATCATCGAGTTGATAAGACGTTACAGTTTTGATATTGCCATAGCGGAAGTAGCCGATACTCAGTCCCACAGTCGGCAGGTAGTCGGCTTTTGCCATTTTCACCTGCTCACGTTTGGCATTTACCGAGAGGTTGAGCAACTCCAACTCAGGACGAGCGGAGATGTCGTCAGACATCATCGACGGCTCAGAGACAGTAATTTCGGCATCGGTCAGATTTAGCGGTGTATCTGCATCCACGCCGATAATGCGGCATAGCGACAGGCGGCACAACTCGCGACCGCTGCATGCCTTTTTAAGATTATATTGAATCTCACTACGACGTGCGTCGATGCGCAGCAACTCATTGTTGGTTGTCATGCCGACGTTTACCGCCTTGCTCGTTTGAGAGTAAAGCGTATCCATCTGTGCAAGGTAGCTTTTGAGCATTGCCACCTTGCCATCCACAGCCACCAATGTCCAATAAGCATTATCGGCATTGGCAATGACCTCCATGCGGCTGAGACGCTGCTTCTGAGCGGCGACCTCGGTGCCGATAGCGGCAAGACGTTTGCCCGTGGTGATTTTGCCACCGGTATAGATGGGCTGCGTGAGGCTTAGTCCTGCGAAATATAGACCGCGCATTTGCAGCTCCGTAGTGCCCATGCTGAAATCAGGCGTGAGATATTCGAGAGCGGCAGAGCCGTCAACGGTGGGCAGCATAGCGCGTTTTGCAACATCGAGGTCCAACTGTGACTGCTCGCTGTCTATCACTGATTTTTGCAAGTCTTCGTTAGTGTCGAGGGCGCGCTGACGGCAGTCGGTGAGACTTAGTGACAGCTCGTCTTGCGCCGCTGCGGTCATCGCCGTGAGAGCAACGAGCGCGCATATTGTGATTTTTCTGATGTTCATAATCATTTACTGTTCATCCGGTTTGTGAATACGGAAAAAAGTCGCATAGAATAGCGGTATCAGCACCAGTGTGACGAGTGTGCCCATAGCCAAACCGCCCATAATCGTCAAAGCCATAGACTCATACATCGGGTCACCGATTAGCGGTATCATGCCGACAATTGTGGTCATTGATGCCATAAGCACGGGGCGAACACGCGAAACGGTGGCGTTGATAATGGCGTTATAGGGGTGCAACTTTTCTTCCTCGATGAGACGTGTAATTTCGTCAACGAGAACGATTGCATTTTTAATCATCATGCCGACAAGTCCCATCATGCCGAGCACTGCCATAAAGGTGAACGGCGTATTGGTGAAGAGCAATGCCGGAGTAATGCCGACAAATGCAAATGGCAGACAGAGCAAGATGATAAAGACCTTGCGCCATTTGTTGAACAGCATAAGCAGCACTGCCAAGATAATAAAGATAATCAGCGGAACAAAGACCAAGAGATTGCCGATAGCCTCACCCGCGGTGTCACCATCGCCAACCCAGCGCATCGAATAGCCGTCAGGTAGCTGTATCGCCTCAATTTGCTCCTTAATTTCCTCCACGGCACGCGCCGGCGTAGCCTCGTCAAGGTCAGCGTTGGGGTCACATTCAGCTTCAATCACGCGGCGTCCGTTAAGTCTGAGAATGACTTGTTCAGAGGGTTGCAGCGAAGTGTTGAGACTGACAGCATTGAGTGTCGTCGTGCGGCTCATCTTCTCGCTCAATTGATCAACAGACGTTGCACCGCTCATTAGTCCCTGCGCATCATCTTTATCAATATTGACATTCAGCGTGCTCCACACGGGAATATTGCCGAGGTCTTGGATGCGCGAGCCGTCAGCGTTGCGCATTTGCAGGTTAATCATTACCATATTATCTTGGTCGGCGAGTACACCGATTGTCATGCCGTCACCTGCGGCGTTGAGGGCGTTGCCGATGTCACTGCGCGATATGCCGGCGCGACGTGCGTCAGCTTCCGAGTAGTTTATGACCATTGACTTGCCCATCGGCTTCCAGTTATTCTCGACAGAGTAACGGTCGATATATGGACACTCGCGCATGATATTCTCAGCTTGTGCACTCAGGCTACGCAGCACTGCCGGGTCAGGCCCCGCGAACTCAACCTCCACAGTGTGCGAGGTCGAGATTGAGAAGTTGTACTTGCGCAGACGGATATAAGCATCCGGATTTTGCTCGCGCAACTTGCGACGAACTTCCGGCAGCACTTTCATCACCGTCTTATAGTCCTCACAGTCAACCATCAGCTCACCATAGCAGTCACCGCCGGAGGTCATAGGACGCACCAAACAGTAGTGTGCCGGTGCCGAGCCCATGCTGACAGCCACACGCTCGATGTCGCTATCCTTCAGCAAAGTGTCGCTCATCGCCAACAAGCGGTCACGCACCACGTCGGGATTGGTCTGCGGCGGGAAATAACATTCGACAATAAATTGTCTATAATCAAAGTCAGGGAAGAACAGATTTTTCACCTTGGACATACCGAACATGCAGATAGCTAAAATCACTACCGCCGTTGTGAAAGACAAGGTTTTGCGTTGCACAACCCATGACACTACCTTGCGAATAAAACGGTGTGCCGGTGAGTTCATCACCTGCTTGGGCTTGCCGCTTTCATCACTATTGACCTTAGCGGGAAGCCATGACTTGGCGCAGATTGGCACTTGCACCAAAGCGAACACCCAGCTTGCCAACAAGCTGATGCATAGCACAAGGAAGAGGTCGTGAGAATATTCACCGGCTGAGTCGGGTGACAGGTAGCTTGACAAGAAGGTCGAAGCGGCGATGACGGTGGCACCGAGCAGCGGCATCGCAGTGTTCTTGCCGATGCGGAACAGATATTGGTCCTGCGGCAGTCCGCGCTGCTTGTCTATGAGAATACCATCCATTATCACCACAGCATTATCCACGAGCATACCCATTGCCACGATAAACGCACCTAAGGATATGCGTTGCAAGGTCGTTCCCATGGTGAGCAATATCGGGAACGAAACAGCAACGGTCAGCACCAAGCCAAAGCCTATGATTACGCCACTGCGGAAGCCCATAGTGAATATCAAGATGATAATCACTATGATAACAGACTCTATCAAGTTCCACATAAATGATGACACGGCATCACTCACCTTGTCCGGCTGATAGAAAATCTTTTCGGTCTTAAAACCGACAGGCACATTCTTCATGACCTGCGCCAAGCGTTCATCTATAGCCTTGCCGACCTCCGGCACAACGGCACTCGTCTCCATAGCAACGCAGATAGCTATTGCCGGTTGACCATTGATAAAGAAACCGTTGCGCTGTGGCTCTGAGTAGCTGCGCTCTATCGTGGCGATATCGCCGAGACGCACACGCTTGCCGTTTGCCGACTTGATGAGCATATTGGCAATATCATTTTCATCCTTGATGCTTGAGTCAACCTCGATTGTCAAACGGTCATCTCCGGCTTGGAGCGAGCCTGCCGAGATTGTCTTATTTGAGCCCTGCAAGGCCGCCATTATCTCTGTGGGGATAATGCCATTGCGCGCAATCTGCTCTTTAGACAATATGATATTGATAACCTCGTCACGATTACCAACAATATTAATACGCTTAACGCCTTTTATATCAAGCAATTCGCGACGTATATATTTGGCATATTTATTCATCTCCGGATAGTCATATCCGTCAGCCGTCAGACCTATGAACACGCCATAAACGTCCATCATATCATCGACAACGATAGGCGAATAACAGCCTTGCGGCAGCTTTGATGTCACATCGTTAGCCTTGCGCCTCAACTGGTCAAAATGCTGCTCGAGGTCTTTAATTAGCACCGTGAGCTGAAATTCCACGGTGAACATCGCCATGCCGTCCTTACACTCGGTCTTGATTTTGCGCACATCAGGCAGCGTGCGCAACTCGTCTTCAACAACCTGCGCCACGTCCAACTCTACTTGATAAGCATCCGCACCCGGATATGGCACTATGACCATCGCCTGCTTTACGGCAACGGCAGGGTCTTCCAACTTCGGCATTCGCATAAAAGCATAAACGCCAAGCAGAATAATGCCTATCATCAACGACCAGAACAGTGTCGGACGCTGCATGAAAAATTTAGCAATTCGCGTCATAACAGTCTGCCTACGTTGGTGTTATCTGATTCATCAATAACTTTTACCTTCTCGCCCGCGTGCAGAGAGTTTACACCCGCTCTGACCACAGTCTCAGTGCCGCTAAGTCCTGATGTGATAGAGATTTGACTCTTGCCAACGATGTCTCCGACAGTAACACGAGTTGCGGTGACTGCCGAATCAGCGCCGACAACCCAGACACACGGCTTGCGCTCACTGTCATAGAAAACAGAGCGTATCGGCAGGGTGAAAGTCGCTGCCGCAGACTCAGCCTTTTCGCCGGAACTGCGCTCAATGCTGACCTCAACATTCATGCCCGCAGTGAGCTTGCTTTTAGCCTCAGCCGGGACAGACAGACGCATACTATAAAGCTGATTATTGTCAGCTTTAGGCGTGATACTCAACAATTTAGATTTACATGAAAAACCATCGGCAATGCTGAGCGTATAGTCAATAAAATCCTCACGCTTGGCATAAGCCTCGGCCGGAATATCCACTGTCACCTCGAGAGCCGAATTATCCATCAACTCCACGACAGGCGTTCCGGCATTGACCATCTCAGCACGCTCGAAATTGAGTTTTACGACATAGCCCGAAACGGGAGCATATAACTTGCAATATTTCAGTCTGTTATTACAATTTTCAAGATTAATCTTCAGACGTTCAAGGCCCGCGCGACTCTTTTCAAAGTCATTCTCAGACAGATTGTTAGACTGATAGAGATAATCAAGACGCTTAAACTCAGAAGCCATTTGGTCATATTGAATTTTAGCCTCATTTGCCGCCAATTGATAGTCAACATCATCAAGAACCGCAAGCAGTTGACCCTGCTTAACATATTGACCATCTTTGACATAAGTCTTCAAAATTTGCCCGGCAGTCTTAAAGCCGAGGCTAATAGATTTGCTCTCAGTGACAACGCCCGAATAGCACTTGGCAGACTTATCGCCAACACTCGCAGGCTTCACCACCAACACACTGTGCTGAGACTGTTCAACAGCCTTATCGCTGCCGCCACAACTCACACACGCCGTCATTATCGCCACCGATAAGGCTAAATGTTTTAAATTCATCGGATTAGTAAAGTGTTTGTTTTATTAAAGTGTTTAGTTACGCCTGCAAAATTACAAAATATAATAATAAAATCGTGGCAAAATGGGATAAAAAATTCTCCCAAATCACCACAATAACGCC
>CAYYAA010000078.1:0-10180 GCA_964469875.1 uncultured Bacteroides sp. | reverse complement strand
TTTTGTGCGCATGAAGGGACTCGAACCCCCACGACGTTAGTCACCAGATCCTAAGTCTGGCGCGGCTACCAATTACGCCACATGCGCGAGAACTTGTTACAAAGGTACTACTATTATTTTGATTGTGCAAATATCTCGTGGCTTTTTGTGCTAATAAAATAACCGTCCGCGCAAAAATAGATTGATACACGGACGGTTACGTTAAAAGTTAAAATATCTTATTTGCCTGCTTTGGATTTCAGCGAGAGCTCGGGTTCAAGACCACGGTTGCGCAAAAGAGCGTCAACTGTTGGTGCTTGACCGCGGAAGTTGATGTAGAGTGTCATGGGGTCTTCTGAACCACCTTTTTGCAATACATTTTCTTTGAATTTCTTAGCTGTAGCGGCATCAAAGATACCTTTTTCTTTGAATAGTTCAAAGCCGTCGGTGTCGAGGACTTCAGCCCAGAGATATGTGTAGTAGCCTGAAGCATATTCGTTGCTTCCGAAGATGTGCTTGAAGTAAGGTGCACGATAGCGGAATGTGAGTTCTGCCGGCATACCGAGCTCGTCAGCTACTTGCTTTTGGAATGCTTCGATGTCGATATCAGAGTCGGGGTTGAGTTTACCGAATTGCAAGTCGAGCAATGCAGCGCCTGCGAGCTCTGCTGTCATGAAGCCTTGGTTGTGTGTAGCTGATGCTTGGAGGCGTTCGATAAGCTCATCAGGAATAACTTCGCCTGTCTTGTAGTGGTGAGCATAGGTGCGCAAGAGTTCCGGCTCGAGAGCCCAGTGTTCGTGGATTTGTGACGGAAGTTCAACAAAGTCGCGGTCTACATTAGTGCCGGCTTGGCTCTTGTAGCGTGCTTTTGAGAGCATACCGTGGAGGCCGTGTCCAAATTCGTGGAACATTGTCTCTACTTCATCGAGAGTGAGCAGGGCAGGGGTGTCGGCAGTGGGACGTGAGAAGTTGCCCACGTTGTAGATGATAGGACGTGAAGATGTGCCGTCTTCTTTTTGCCATGAGCCTTTGAACTCGCTCATCCATGCGCCTTGACGTTTTGTTGCACGTGGGAAGTAGTCAGTCATAAACACGGCAATGTGTTCGCCTGTCTTTGCATCTGTCACGTTGTAAACGGTAACTTCGTCATAGTATTTAGGTGCATCGGGCATCTCTGTGAATTTGATGCCGTAGAGACGTTCTGCCATAGAGAAGATGCCTTTACGAACAGAGTCAAGAGGGAAGTATTCGCGAACTTTTGATTCGTCAAGGTCATATTTGCTTTGGCGAACTTTTTCAGCGTAATAATAGTAGTCCCAGGGTTGGATTTTGAAGTTGCCGCCTTCTTTGTCAACAATGGCTTGCATTTCGGCAACTTCCTCTTTAACTTTCTTGACAGCGGGACGCCAAATTTGCATCAGCAAGTCTTCGGCAGATTGAACGGTTTTAGCCATCACGTTGTCTGTCATATAAGCGCCAAATGATTCAAAGCCGAGCAAGCGAGCTTTCTTGGCACGTGCTTGGAGTATCTTGTTGATAACGGGGAGGTTGTTGTATTCGCCGCTTGATGCGAGTGAGGTGTAACCTTCGTACATCTGTTTGCGCAGGTCGCGGTCTTCGGCATATTGGAGCAAAGGCAAGCGGCTCGGAGCGTGGAGTGTGAACACCCAATTGCCTTTTTTCAAGCCACGAGATTGTGCTTCTTCAGCAGCAACGGCAATGCTTGATGCGGGAAGTCCGGCGAGTCTTGCTGAGTCAGTGACAACGATTTGGAATGCGTTGGTGGCGTTGAGCAAGTTCTTGTTGAAATTGAGATATAAGCCGGTCAGCTCGGTGTTGAGGGCTTTGAGAGTCTCTTTGTCTTCGGCGGACAGCAACGCGCCGTTGCGAGTAAATTTTTTATAGTAGTCTTCGACGAGGCGCAGTTGGTCAGCAGCGAGGCCGAGGCTCTTGCGGCGGTCATAGATGCTTTTGATGCGTTGGAAGAGCGCATCGTTCATCGTGATTTCGTCTTCAAATTGAGAGTAGGTGGGGTAAAATTCTTCGGCGATGGCAGCGATTTCGTCTGATGAATTTGACTCGTCGAGTGCGCTGAACACCATTACGACCTTGTCAAGGATTTCGCCTGAGCGTTCCAATGGGAGGATTGTGTTGTCAAACGAAGCCAATTCTTTGTTTGAAGTGATAGCTTCGATTTCTTTTTTCTTTTGCTCAATGCCGGCACGGAGGGCGGGCATGTAGTCGTCATAAGTGATTTCGTCAAATGGCGGAATCTCATACTCTGTGGTGTAAGGCACAGTAAACGGATTTTGTCGCATATCTTTGCAGCTAACAAGTCCTGAGATGCCAACGAGGGCAGCTGTGGCGGTGATTAATAATTTGTGTTTCATTCTCCTATGTTTTTTGTTTTATTATTTCGTGTTATTCGGCTTCGTTGTCGAGCAAAAATCTTGTCAGTACGGGGTAGTGGTCAGAGTATTTGACTTTGCCACGTTCTTGTCTGACAGGACTTAATGCTCCGCGATAGAGGACGTGGTCTATGCGGAAGTAGAAACGGTTGGCGTAGAATGTGATGTCCGGACCGGTGCAGACTTCTGTATAGACTTGCTTCATGCCGTAGTCGGTCAACTCTCGCAGTGGATAGCTGCCCGGCACGTCGTTGAAGTCTCCGCATATTATCACGTTAGGGCCGCCAATCTGTCTCAGCGCAACTATCAGTTGGTCAATCTGTTCATCGCGTTTGAGGTTGGCAAGGGCGAGTTTCTTGAGCAACTGGGTTTTGGCTTCTTTGATTTGCTCCTTAGAAGTGACTTTCAGGTCTTTGATGTCTGTCAACTCCATGTATAGGCTCTTGTCATCATCTGTCAGCCCGATAGACTGTAGGTGGACGTTGATGATTGTGATAGGCGTGCCTTCGACATTGACGCGATATGCACTGATTAGTCCCTCGCCTGATTTGTCGGCGAAGGATAAGCGTATAGGCTCGATAGGATATTTGGAGTAAATTACCTGATTGACAGCACTGAGAAAGTTAAACGGATATCGCTCATGGAGCTCGTGAATCTGCTGTGCTGTGGCGTGAGTGTCTGACCAGTGCATCTCGATGTCGGCTTCTTGCAGACAAACGATGTCGGCATCAGTGTCGAGAATATATCTTATCGTTGAATTGTCGCCTTTGAAGCCGTCTTCATCTTCTTGATAGATAAGGAAATTCTGAACATTATAAGTCAACAAGGTGAATGACCGCTGCATTTCTTCATCGGTTAATGCCTTATGTGGCATATTTATCGGCGAAAAATCAAAGATAGGATAAGCACACGATATGAAACCGAATATCAGGATGATAGAGCCGCGTCTGTACCACAATAGGTCTGTGACGAGCATTATGAAGCACAAGATAATCCAGAACGGCAGTGTCATTTGCATGATGCCGTTATATCCGTGCCACGTTTTAGGCGACAGCGCACCGCCGTAAGCACTTAGCAGTAATCCTATTGTAAACAATATGGTCAGCGATAAGGCTATAATATGCCATATCTTTCGCCCGACTTTTGCAGCAGATTTCTTCTTGCTGTTTGGACGTTGCTGATTGATATGTGATGATGCAGTAGGTGTCATTTTGAATTTCTTTTTGCACTTAATTCAAACAAGCGTTTGCGCTCGTGTGATGATAGCGAATAAAAGCCGTTTTGATTTACTTTTTTGAGTAAAGCCTTTAGCTCTAATTCAACATCCTCGATGCTTGAAGCGCGGTCATAGTTGCGCTTGATGATTGCGCCGTAAATCAGACCTGTGATGATGCCTCCGGCATGAGCTATTGCGCCACCGAGGTTGTTGCCGACCGTGCCCAATGATATTATAACGACCACGGCTAAGACAAACCATATAGCCTTAACTTCGCCAATGAGCAAGATGGCTATGCGGTGTTTCGGCATGACAACAGCCACCGCCATAGCGATAGCAATAACCGAAGCTGACGCGCCCATGAGCCAGCCTTCGCCGCCGGTGGTGTGGTAGAGGCAGACAAAAAGCAGTCCGCCGACAATGCCACCGATGATATATAAGGCTATCACATTGCGATAAGATATGACTGTGCTGATTATTCTGCCAAAACAGAACAGCCACAGCGCATTAAACAGCAGGTGCAGGGTGTCGGTCTGAGTGAACATATATGTCAACAAACACCACGGGCGCTGCCATAGCTCATCTATGTCTGACGAGAGCGCAAACTGTGCGAGCCACTGCATATTGTTGTCAACAGCCGACATAGCGATAAGTTTGCCGATTTTAAGTGCTATAAAAACGACAACATTAATAGCTATCAGTGCGACTGTCGCATCATTCTTTATGTAGTCAATAGCTCGCTGTGACATAGCGGTTTAAAAGAACCATTGGTTGTTAAAAACGCCTTTCTTCTTCCAATAGAGTATCATAATCAGGCCGATAATCATGCCACCGAGGTGTGCGAAGTGAGCCACACCGTCAGCCGTTGCGCTTACACCTGTGGTCAACTCGATTACAGCATAACCGATAACGAGCCACTTGGCTTTGATGGGAATTGGTATAAACCAGATGTACATCGGCTGATTGGGGAACAGCATACCGAAGGCGAGGATTACGCCATAGATTGCACCGGATGCACCGACCATCGGCGTGTTGACGTATGAGTTCAACGCTGCCATATCGGGTTGAGTGAATGTGTAGCCTTGTCTCAAGAGATTCCAGCCTTGGTTGATTATTTGGTCGTAGGTGTATTCGTCAAAGATTGTGCTGTACTTGCTAATCATCATAGTGAACACGCCTTCTTGAAAGAGAGCAGCAAAAATGCCGCAAGTGATAAAGAAGAACAGGAAGCGTGCCGACCCCATTACGCGCTCTATGACTGTTCCGAACACAACTAATGCAAACATATTGAAGAATAAGTGTATCAGCCCGCCGTGAAGGAACATATAGGTGAACAATTGGTAAAAATTAAAGCCGGGAGACGTGAAATAATATAGTGCAAGATATTTTGTCAATACTTGGTCAGCAGCCGGGATCAGTGCCATGAACGCCCATACAATTACGTTGATTATCAGTAGATTTTTTACTACGGGCGGCATGAATTGAAAAGAAAGAAAAGAACCTCTCATATTAATATTCAATAGTGTTATTTATGTCGATATACACGACTTCATTAAGCACAAAATTACGAAAAAGAAGTCAGAAAATTTGTTAAAAATACATTTTATTACTGCATGAGTTCTGTGCCGTTATATAACGAAACAGCTTCGATAAAGTTTGATAACTCTGTCGAAGCTGTAAGTCGTTATGGTCAAGTAATATGCCTTTTTACTTGACGGTTAATGTTATGATTGATTTGGCGGGGATTGTTAGCTTTACAGCGCCTTTGACGAGTTTTGCTTTGTCGAAACTCTTGATGCTGACAGTTGACGGGTGGTCAAAGTCATTATAGTCGCTGATGTTGGCTGAAGTAAGGATTTCGCCCGTTATGCTTACGTTCTTAACATTCAAAGGTATCTCAACGTCGCAGTCCGCCGTTAAGTCGGTGTTTGCCAACGATATGGTGATAACGCCTGATTTCTCAGAGGCGGTGGCACTGATTGTCGGTACTTCGCGAGGAGTGTCTGAGCGTTCTGATTTGACTTGACGTGATGCGCAAGTATAGTCAACGGGAATAAACTTGCCGTCTTGGTGTGCGCGATACATCTTGAACACATAATAGGTCGGTGTCAAAATCATTTTGTCGCCACGAGTGAGCACCATTGATTGAAGGACATTTGCAATCTGTGCGATATTTGTCATGCGCACGCGGTCGGTGTATTTGTGAAAGACGTTCAGCGAGAGCGCCGCGACCATAGCATCGCGCAGTGTGTTCTGCTGATAGAGATGGCCGCGAACTGTTCCGGCTTCTTCGTTCCACCATGTTCCCCATTCATCGACGAGCAGTCCGACACGTTTCTGAGGGTCATATTCGTCCATGATTTTGATGTGGTTTTTCAGAACGTCTTCAATCTCAAGAGATTTGCCAAGCGTTGTGTAATATTCATCGTCAGAGAATTTTGTCGCATCGCCTTTGTTGTTCCAGTCGCGGACGCTGTAGTAGTGGAGCGAAATGCCGTCCATGTTATTGTGAGCTTTCTCCATCAAGATTTTTGTCCAATTATAATCATAATCGCTTGCACCGGATGCTATCTTGTAGAGTTTGTTGCCGTTAAAGTTGCGGCAGTAAGTGCTGTAACGGCGATAAAGGTCAGCATAATAGTCGGGGAACATGCTGCCGCCGCAGCCCCATGACTCGTTGCCGACACCGAGATACTTGAGATGCCACGGCTTCTCGCGACCGTTCTCTTTGCGGAGTTTTGCCATCGGGCCATCTTCAGCGGTAATATATTCGATCCATTTTGCAAGTTCCTCAACTGTGCCTGAGCCGACATTGCCGCTCAGATAAGGCTCGCAGCCGAGAAGCTCACAGAGGTTGAAAAATTCGTGAGTGCCAAATGAATTATCTTCGACTGTCCCGCTCCAGTTGTTGTTGACCATGCGCGGACGATTTTCCTTTGGTCCAATGCCGTCTTGCCAGTGATATTCATCGGCAAAACAGCCGCCGGGCCAACGCAGCACAGGGACTTTCAGCTCGCGAAGTGCCTCAAGAACGTCATTGCGATAGCCGTTGGTGTTGGGAATTGAAGAGTCAGTGCCGACCCAGAGGCCGCCGTATATGCACGTGCCGAGGTGTTCGGCAAATTGACCATATATTTCCGGGGCGATTGTGCTTGTCTCAGCTTGGCGATTTATGTTGATAGTGACTTTTTCGCCGGCAAATAGTGCTGTTGCGCCAAGACCGAAGCACACGGTTAAGGCACAGTTTCTTAGCAGTTGGTTCATTGTCATAATGATGTAGATTTTCAGAGTAAAAAAACAGCTTGCGGCATCATCGTGTGTCGCAAGCTGTTGTGAGATTATTTCTTGTCAATTTTGTCGAGCAGGCGTTTTGTTGCGCCAATGAGTTGAGCGTCAACGCCGCGTGCGATTTCGTCGGGAGTATTTTTGATTACTACGTCAGGCGTGAGCTGGTGGTTCTCAAGGGCGTTGCCCGACATATCCTGAGATGTCACTTGCGGTATGCCGAAGAATAATGACGGGTCAATCTGATATTCCCACCAAACTGCTGTCATTGTTCCCGGCACGGGCGTTCCGATAACTTCGCCCAAGCCTAATGTTTGGTAGACGTATGGCGTGCCGTGTGCATCGCTATAGTTGGCTTCATTCACCAACATCGCCGATGGCTTTGTCCATTGAGAGAAGGGCTCGCTGCCGATGTATTGACCTCGTGGAGTAAATCTGACATATTCTTTGCCACTGAGCAAGTTGGCAATGTCATTATGAAGCCAGCCGCCCGAGTTCCAACGTGTATCGACAACGACAGCCTCGCGATTGCGATATTTGCCTAATAATTGGTCATAGACAGTGCGGAAACTTGAGCTATCCATTGATCTGACGTGAACATAAGCAATGCGACCGTCTGACACGCTGTCAACGACGGCTTGATTATGTTCCACCCAGCGACGATAAAGCAGGTCTTTGACCGTGCCATTGTCTATGGGTCTGACTGTTATCTCTGTTGTCTTACCGTCAACTTTTTTGACGGATAAACGCACCTTTTTGTTGACCTTACCGTCAAGCAAGGGGTAGAAATCTTTGCCTGCTTCGATGTTCTTACCGTCAACTGATAAGATGATATCACCGGGCTGAATATCGGCATTTTTGTTGGCGAGTGGTCCGCCCTTTATCACTTCAACAACTTTCAGGCCGTCACCTTGATAACTTTCGTCAAAGAAAGTAGCGAGGGACGCGGTCTCCATGTCTCTGTCCGGAGCGCTGTATGTCGCGCCTGTGTGTGAGGCATTGAGTTCACCGAGAATTTCGCTCATCATGATTGCGAAATCATAGTTGTTGTTGATGTATGGGAGGAAGCGGCGGTAATTGTCGCCGTATGCTTTCCAGTCAACGCCGTGCAAGTTTACGTCATAGAATTTGTCTTTGACTTGACTGAGCATGTGCTCATAAATATACTCACGCTCGAGAGACGGCTTGCGGTCATATTCAGCTTCAAACTCAATCGGCTTAGATTCGCCTGTCGCGAGTTCGATCTTTTGCATACCCGCATAGCTGAATACAAATAGATTTTCGCCTTTCTTGTCTGCTTCGATGCCACCTTTGACACCGGCAGCAAGGACTTTGGTCTCTTTCTCGCGCAAGTCTGTGACGTATAAATTGTCACTGCCGTCGGTCGTGGATGCGACATAATAGAGCTTGTCACCTTTGGGCGCGAGGTAATAGTCATAGATAAAAGTTGAAGACGGCGTCAGTCGGCGCATGCGGTAACGTCGATTGTCGATGTCAAACTGAAGTGGCTTGACTGTGCTATCGTCAACTGATTTGTCTTTTTTGCCCTTTTTTACTTTACTGTCTTTATCGTCAGCCTTGGCGTTAGCTTCGGCTTCCTCTTTAGCTTTGTCAGCGAGGTCGGCTTCCTCTTGCGTCATGTTGAAATTATCCCACGCCTCGCCATCGAGCATCATCAAGATAATGTCTTGTTCTTCGCCCCAACTGCCGTGGTTGCGATAGCCATATCGACTTGACATATAAGTAATGCCTTTGCCGTCAAGCACCCATTTTGCAGATTCATCAGAATATCCGCTCTCGGTTAAGTCTATCACCTCAGAACCGTCATGGCGAACAATCGCAATGTCAGTGTTGTTCCATCCACCGATGCCGATGTATTTGCAGAGAATCCATCGACTGTCAGGACTCCATTCAAACTCAACATCGCCGTCAGAATATGAGTAGTTGTATTTGCCGTCAAGCGCGGTGTTCACGGCTTTTGTTTTCACGTCAATCACGCGTATCTCGGTGCGATTTTCCAAGAAAGCGACTTTCTTGCCGTCGGGACTGAATTGCGGCTGTTGTGCTGCCGTTTCGCAGGCATAAAGCGGCTCTTCGGTCAGCTCTGTGGCGTAAGCAAATGATTTCTCGCTGTCATTCTTAATCTTAGAGATGAACAGTTGCCACTTGCCATCGCGTTCACTGTCATAGACAAGCGAGCGCCCGTCGGGCGAAAAGTGAACATTGCGCTCTTGTCCTGATGTATTTGTGATGCGCTTGGTGGTTTTATATTTAACGGAAGTCACATAGACATCGCCGCGTATAACGAAAGCGACTTCTTCGCCTGACGGTGAAACAGCCATCGTTGTTGCGCCGGATTGACGTATGGTCTTAACAATGTCTGCGTTATAGTCATCTGAAACGATGTTAATGTTGACCAATCGAGGCTCACCGCCGGGCGTTAAGGTGTACACTTCGCCGTTATAGCTGAACGCCATAGTCCCGTTCTCGGCTGCTGATAGTGAGCGGATAGGGTGGTCGGTGAATTTTGTGAGCTGTGTCTTTGAGTTAGAGTTGACGCTGCGTGTATAGATATTCAGCGTGCCGTCTTCCTCGCTTAGATATGCAAAGTTGCCGTTTTGTAGCCATACCGGGCATTGGTCGTTGCCGTCGAAGTCTGTCAAGCGAGTATATTGGTCACCTTTTTTGAGCCATATATCGGCTGTGCTTGATGAGCGTTCATGCTTGCGCAATACATCTTCATAGCCTTTAATGTCTTGATAGAGCATATCTCCGTCTTTATTAAATGACGCAGAATTTGCAGCGAAAGTCGAGTACATCGTTGGGCGTGAGCCATCGGTCTTGACCGTGTAGGTTTGAGCGGCAAAAGGTCCTTGCGCTGCCACCTGAGACGGCATGAGCCTTGCCGAGAATAGTATGGTCTCGTTGTCAATAAATGCCAAAGGCACTTCGTTGCCGCTGTGTGTCGTCAGACGTGTCGCTGTGCCACCGTCGGCACTTATGATATAAACATCCATAGAGCCGTCGCGGTCGCTGGCAAAAGCAATCCGCTTGCCGTCGGGCGACCATATCGGCGCCGTGTCATAAGCAGCATTTGAGGTCAACTGTGATGCCTTACCGCCTGAAACAGGCACGGTGTATATGTCGCCTTTATATGTGAACGCAATCGTTTTGCCGTCGGGCGAGATTGCCGTATTGCGCAACCACAATGGCGTTTGCGCCGCAGCTGACATAGCTAATGCGGCAGCACATGCACTGATTAATATTTTCTTCATTATCTTTGGAGTTTGAT
>CAYYAA010000077.1:0-10188 GCA_964469875.1 uncultured Bacteroides sp. | reverse complement strand
CGAAAGCTCAGGCAAGCCAAAGGCTTTTGAGCCGGAATACCTATCTGACTACGTAGAAAAGGCTGGCGCATGATGATTGGTTCAAAGATAAAAATAGCCGGTAAAGAATAGTCCAGTTAACAGAAGTTAGCGCAATGGCAAGATTATCTGTATTGTTGTGTGCTGATATAAAATAAAAAATCCTCATTACTATTAAGTAACAAGGATTTCCTTTGTGGCGGGGGCAGGACTCGAACCTACGACCTTTGGGTTATGAGCCCAACGAGCTACCACTGCTCCACCCCGCGATGTTTTCGTTTTACGTGTGCAAAGGTATGAACTTTCTCGTTACCCTGCAAATTATTTGACATTCGTTAACTAAATAGTGCTATTTATCGACTTTTTGACTATTATGTTATCTGAATTGGATTGTAAAATTGTCGCAAATCGGACACAAAATAAAGGAAGTTCCTTTGCATTTTTATCTGCGCAAAGGAACTTTCCTATCGTTTTTTTATCCAATAAGGTCTTCGCCATTCATTTCTGAAGGTTGTGCCATTCCTAATATGTGAAGAATGGTCGGAGCAACGTCAGCAAGGCGACCGTCTTTGATGTGTGCATTATTTGCAGCTGTTACGTAAACGCATGGCACGGGGTTCAAAGAGTGCGCGGTGTTTGGTGTTCCATCTGCATTGATGGCATTATCTGCGTTGCCGTGGTCGGCGATAATGATTGCTTCGTAGCCGGATGCTTTTGCGGCTTCAACGGTATCGCGTAGACAGTTGTCGATGGTTTCGACAGCTTTTTCGATTGCTGAGTATATGCCGGTGTGACCTACCATATCGCCGTTTGCATAGTTGACAACGATGAAATCATATTTTTCTGACTTGATGGCGTCAACGAGTTTGTCTTTAACTTCGTAGGCGCTCATTTCGGGTTGAAGATCATAGGTGGCAACTTTTGGTGAAGGTACCAAAATGCGGTCTTCTCCATCGAATGCTGCTTCACGACCGCCGTTGAAGAAGAATGTCACGTGAGCATACTTTTCTGTCTCGGCGATGTGTAATTGTGTCTTGTTGTTGTCAGAGAGGTATTGGGCGAGTGTATTTGTCACGTCCTCTTTGTCAAAGATGATATTAACACCTTTGAATGATGAGTCGTAAGGGGTCATGCAGTAGTATTGCAAGCCGGGGATTGTGTGCATACCTTGTTCGGGGAGGTCTTGTTGTGTAAGAACAGAGGTAAGCTCTTTAGCGCGGTCGTTGCGATAGTTGAAGAAGATAACTACATCACCTTCTTTAATTGTACCGTCAACTGTTGCGTTGTTAATCGGCTTAATAAATTCGTCGGTTACGCCTTCATCGTAGCTTTCTTGCATTGCGGCAACGAGGTCTGTGGATTGTTTGCCTTCGCCGCTAATCAGGAGGTCGTAAGCGACTTTAACGCGTTCCCAGCGTTTGTCGCGGTCCATAGCGTAATAGCGACCTACGATTGATGCAATCGCTCCGGTGGTTTTAGCGCAGTGGTTTTGGAGTGATTCGATGAATCCTTTGCCGCTATGCGGGTCGGTGTCACGACCGTCCATAAAGCAGTGTAAGAATACATTTTTGAGCTCGTAGTGTTTAGCGATGTCGCAGAGGGCGAAGATATGGTCGAATGAAGAGTGTACGCCGCCGTTAGAGGTTAAGCCCATGAAGTGTATTGCCTTGCCTGTGCGAGCTGCATACTCATAAGCGTTTTTGATTTGTTGGTTTTCGAGAATAGAACCGGATTCGATTGCCTTGTTAATCTTAACGAGGTCTTGGTAAACGACGCGACCGGCACCGATGTTTAAGTGACCGACTTCAGAGTTACCCATTTGACCGTTAGGCAAACCTACATTTTCGCCACTTGCTTGAAGTTGGCTGTGTGGATAAGTTTTAAGAAGTGAATCCCAATAAGGGGTAGGGGTTGAGAAGATAACGTCACTTTTTGTGTGGTTACCTATGCCCCAACCATCGAGGATAATAAGTAATGCTTTATTAGCCATACGTGTACTATTGTTCTTTATCGTTATTGAATGAATTTTCTATATTGTCTGACGCCTCGCGTTCAAGGCGTTCTTTGCGAAGTCGCTCGTGACGTTTCAGTGAGAAGTGTATCAAAATCACGACAGCTGTTGTCACAATTATTACGCCAAAGTAATGAAGCGATGACATTGCTCCGGCTTTATATTGTGGATATCCTATGTATGCCATCACACATAGGTAAATAAAGAGAAATATTGGGACTATCGTGGATTTTTTTCTCATTTCAACTAATTTGATTGTTCTTGTGACTCCGGTTCGTGAGGTTCGACTACAAACTGAGATTCTGCCGGGACAAATGCGCCGCTGCGTAAGTGGTTGTATATGCGTAGGCACGCCCATGCGTCAATTGCTGCATAGTGCTGCTGTCCTTCTGTGAGGGCTTCTGCTTCCCAATTTGTTAAACGCTGGTTTTTTGATATGCGTTCTCCAAATAGTATAGCGTATATTTTTTGTAGCGAAATGTCCATGATATGGAATTGCTTAACGTAAGTCTGCAAATCGATAAATCCTTTGGGATTGATATCGCAAGTGCGGCGCATTACATTAAAATCATCATGGATAGACAAACCTATTTTAATAATATTTTCATCCTCTAATAATGCTTTCAGTTCGTCGAATATTCCTAATTTGTTTAGACGAAAAAGATAGCATTTTGAGTCGGTTGATATTTGCATTAGAGCTACGTTGTGTGTTTTGCCTTTGCGAAATGACGGTTTTGTTTCAGTGTCAAAGCCGACACATTTAGCGGCGCGTATTTCACAAATAGCTCCCTCGGCGACTTCGAGATTATCAACAACGGTAATCAATCCATCATAGGTTACTGTTGGCATCGTGGAAATCGCTTCCTTAGAAATTGCTAATGTCAGTTGATTGGCGTTCATAACATACAAAGTTACTTATTTTGGCGCGTAACTCAATTTACATTAACATTATTTTATAATGACGGCATTATCAAGAGTTCAGTTTCAGGAAAATTGCGTTCCAAATAACGGCGAATAAAACCTTGAGTATCGGCGGCAATCAGTTTGTCATTGTCAAAATGTGTGTTATAGATGACATATTTAAGGCTAAGTTTGCGAGCAGCTATTGCTTCAAGAGAAAGGATAGTGTGATTGATCGAGCCTAAGATGCCGTTTGTCACCAATACCATTGGCAGATTGCGTGTCGTGGGATAGTCTATTGTCAAGAAATCATCAGTAAGAGGCACCATTAATCCGCCGGCGCCTTCAATTAGTGTTACGTCATACTTTTGAGATAGCTTGATGCGGCTTTCATCAATTAAGGATAAGTCAATTGTGCGATTGTCTATCTGTGCTGCGAGTTGTGCAGATGCGGGATATGAAAAAATAATTGGTGCCGTTGTGTGATCATAATCTTCGGGTAACATTCCGGTGCCCATAAGGCGACGGTGTTCGGCAATATCATCGCTATAGTCTTGACATCCTGTTTGCACAAATTTTTGAGTGATAACAGTCTTACCTTCGTCCATAAAGCGTCGTGCTAACCACGCTGTTGCATAAGTTTTGCCTGCATCGGTGTCTATACCTGAGACGAATAGTGTAATATGGGAGTTCATAAAATTATTTTATTGATTATTGTTCTTTTGAAATATCATAATTAGCGGACGATATGTGAGATGCCAACGTCCGTCTAATCGCATTGGATATTTATCGAGGACTTTACGCGCGTTCACTGCTCCGGCATGGCTGCGACTGAGAATGTTCACGCCGGTATATTTAAGATGACGTAGTGCTTCGATAGGGCTATCAAAGTCCATATCAAAGGTTAGAGGCGTAAAGTCTAATAAGTCAAGTTCATCGGGTAAAAGCGACAGCCATTGCTCGGAACTTAGCAGCGGAAGTGAATTACCTGTAACATCTGATATCTCGCTAAGATTGCCAAATTCAAATGTTGTTACAATAAGGAACCCTCCGGGTGAAAGAGTCCTCGCACATTCACGTAAAAATCGCATTGGTGAGTTAAACCATTGCATTGTAGAGGCTGACGCTATTACATCAAAAGCGCAAGGCGGCGTATGCGTAATCTTTATTTCGGCATCACAACAAGTAAATGTGGCGTTGATGCTGTTAGGCGCATTGTCAACCACATCCCACAGACTGAGACGACGACCGCAAGCCATCTCTGATAAATGCTTTGTTAGCACGCCGGTTCCTGAACCAATCTCCAAAACTCTTACGCCTTGAGCTGATATGTATTTGTCGATATGCTGTTGGCGCATCTTGCGCACCAAAATGTCAACAATCTGTTTTTGCACTATGGCATTATCGTCATAAGTTGATTGCCCGGCATTAAATCTTGGTTCAACAAGCTGTTTGTCAATAATGTGCTTATCAAGTATTTGTTGGAAGTCTATCAAGTGACCAGACTCAACGATGTTAATGGCAGTTTTGTATTGACTCCACGCTCTCTCTTGATTTACAGCAGGGAATATAGCGTCACTGCGACCAATAATTGCATAATCCCAATTCTTGATTGGCGGGTTTGACAGTAAAGGTTCCGGGTAAATCGCTGACAGTTCATCTTTGAGCTCATTAATATCACGTGACGGCATATTGGCGGCGAAACTTTCATAAACAGTTCTGCTGTTTGCCATACGTCGATAAAATTTAAGCAAAGAACGCTCACAGAGTCCGGCGAGCGTGCCTTCAAACATGGCGACAGGTATGCCACGAGTATTATCGACAGGCGTGAGAGTGCCGTTTATGGCTATGCGTTTGGTCACTTTGCCTTCTATGGCATACAATGTCCGAGAAGCGGCATATACGCCCATAGACCATGCAATCACACAAATCTCATCATACTTGGCAGTGCATTGCCAATCAATATCTAATCGCCGATAATCCCACACGACCATGATGTCATAGCCGTCGCGATGCAAGTTCAGAAATGGAGTGGCATCCATTGCCCAGCCTGCAAAAAATATTATTAAGCGTTGTGAGTTGTTGTCCGAAATATTTTTATATTGCATCAGCCACTATAGATTATCTTTAACAATGATACGCAACACGTCTGACAGTCGATAAATTTCTGATAATTGGATATTGGCAGACAAACTGAAACGTAAACGGTCTGTACCGGGAGGAACTGTCGGGGTGCGTATCGGCAGAACTTTATAGCCTTGTTCGAGCAGGCGTTGCGATAATTCCACTGCTCGTTGCGGATTTCCAATAATAAACGGTCTGATATGGCTTGCAGCTGCATCGCCGCCTATAGCGTCTTTCAATGCTATAGCTAAATCTTTAATCTTAGCACGACGCTCGTCCATGTCAACCATTGCCTTTATCACAAAACTGCTCCACATCGCATTGATAGGTGGTATTGCTGTCGAGAAAATAAAACTTCTTGCGCGATTAATCATGAAACTCTTGAACTCATCAGACATCACAGCATAAGCGCCTACTGAAGCGAGGGCCTTGCCCAATGTGCCGACAATAATATCAACATCATTGCCACGACCGGCACACAATCCTAAGCCGTGATGACCTTCAACGCCTACCGCGTGAGCCTCATCTATATATAGGTATGCCCCTTTAATACGTTTTTTTGCCTCTATCAATTGGTCGATGTCAGCATAGTCGCCATCCATGCTATAGACACTTTCGGCTATTATAAGCACGTGGTCAAAGTCTTTAGCCTTTGACTCTATTAGTTTGTTAAGGTGCTTGTAGTCGTTGTGTCTGAAACGCTCAAATTTAGCACCTGACAATTTAATGCCGTCAATAATGCTGGCATGGACTAATTTATCAGCAACAATAAGAGTCTTATTGTCAGCTAATGCGCTCACTAATCCTGTATTAGCATGATAACCGCTATTAAATAATAGTACGGCGCGATGATATAGCTCAGACAGTAAATGCTCTAATTCGGTATATGCTGACTGATTTGCAGCGAGTAGTCGCGATGCCGATGATGTCATCGCTAAATCGGCAGGATTATGGAGCGAAAAGAACTCCTCACGTAGCGATTTGTCCTCTCCTAATCCGAGATAGTCATTAGATGATAAATCTACAATGTCCTGTCCGACAGTGTCGGTTGGTATTTGTCTATAGTTGCCCGATTGACGCAACGCAGTTAATGTTTCAGAAATCTCCATACGACTTATTTTGCAATAATCTTTACAATTTCAATCATCTGTCTGATAAGATATTGCAATTGTTCGTCACTAATTACGTAAGGCGGCATTACATAGACATTGCGACCAAAAGGTCTAATCCAAACGCCGCGTGCAACGCATAATTTCTGGAACTCACCAACATCAACAGGATTGTTTGTCTCAATGACACCAATGGCGCCTATCGCTCTAACATCTGACACTACTGCTAAATCTTTTGCCGGCTCAAGTTCACGTTTGATGATGGCCTCTATATGAGCAATGCGTGACTGCATATCTTGTTCTTTAAGCAAGCGCAGAGATTCAGCAGCGACAGCACAAGCCAAAGGATTTGCCATGAAAGTCGGACCGTGCATCAGCACTCCTGCTTCACCATTAGATATGGAGTCAGCCACTTCTTTAGTGGTCATTACCGCACTCATTGTCATATATCCGCCTGTTAAACCTTTACCGACGCACATGATATCCGGCTCGACACCTGCGTGCTCCAATGCGAAGCGACGACCTGTGCGCCAAAATCCGGTGGCAATTTCATCGAAGATTAGCAATACTCCGTATTGGTCACAAAGTTTACGAGCCTCTCTGAGATACTGAGGATGATAAAACCACATACCGCCTGCACCTTGGACAATAGGCTCAAGTATTAATGCAGCAATTTCGTCATGTTGTTTGCTTATAATCTCACGTAGTGGCTCGATGTCGGCAGGATTCCATTCTCCATCAAAGCGAGACTTGGGAGATGGTACAAACCATCGAATCGGTAAGGCAGAACCAAATGCACTGTGCATACCGGTAACGGGGTCGCAAACGCTCATCGCGTTCCATGTATCACCGTGATAACCTTTGCGTATTGTTACGAAATTAGTTTTTTTATGATTACCTGACACGGAAATAGCAGCTTGGATTGCCATTTTCATTGCAACCTCAACAGCAACAGAACCTGAATCAGCATAAAAAATATTATTCATTGACTTAGGTGCAAATTCCAAAAGCAATTTGCCCAATTCGATTGCCGGTGCGTGCGTCAATCCGCCAAACATAACGTGGCTCATGCTATTGATTTGTTTGATAGCAGCTTCATTAAGGCGCGGATTATTGTAACCATGAATTACACACCACCATGACGACATACCGTCAATAAGTTCTGTTCCGTCAACCAAGCGGATAATGACACCTGATGCACTTTCTACTTGATAAGTGGGTAGGGGGTCTATGGTTGAAGTATATGGATGCCACAAGTGGTCATGATCCCACTTGTCTATAAGACTTGTTTTCATGTCTGCAAAATTACAACAAATTCCCTTACGTTTGTCCTATATATATGGTTTTTTGCATTAAAGTTATTGCGAGATGAATTATTTTACATTAATTTTGCATCAAACAATGACATAGCCACATGGAAAGCCACCAGTTAACATCAACAGCTACAAATTGTAGACCTTATAAATTGGGTATTGCGCTCAGTGGTGGCGGTGCGCGTGGTTTAGCTCATGCCGGAGCATTGCTTGCCATAGAGCACGCCGGGCTAAAGCCGGATATAATTGCCGGTGTCAGTGCCGGAGCTGTTATTGCGGTCTTATATGCTGCGGGAGTTAAGCCAATAAGAATGGCTGAGATGTTCAGCAGACGCACATTCAATGACTTTTCAGAACTTGGCTTAGGCAGTGGGGGCGTTTTTAAAATTGAGAAGTTTAAGAATTTTATTCTCCGTTCTATCGGTGATTATAAAAATCTTGAAGACTTAAAAATTCCTACTTACATCGGTGCTACTGACTTGGATAATGGTCAAGCTATAGAGTTTCACGACGGAGAAATAGGAGACCGTATGATTGCCTCTTGTTCAATTCCCGTTGTATTCAAGCCTGTCAATATTGATGGTGTCAACTATGTTGACGGCGGCGTATTGCGCAATCATCCGGCATGGATTATACGTGATAAATGCGAGACGCTTATCGGTATAAATGTCAGTCCTTTACGCCCGCATTTAAAGAAGAAACCTTCCATAATAGACACTGCACTGCGCACCTATCAGCTTATGGCTAAAGCTAATCAAGCTCAAGATATGAAGCTATGCGATATCTCTGTAATGACAGACGACATCATTGATAACAAAGTTTTTAATCTAAAACACATTAAAGATGTTTTTATGAGCGGCTTTTATCATACACGCGATGAGTTAATTAAAGCTGGAATGTGGCATCCGATAACTAAAAAAGAGACAAATTTATAAAATAGATATGGCAACAAATCAGACATCGTTAAAACCGATTATATATCAGCTAATTCCGCGTTTGTTCACCAATTACTGTCCTAATCCGATTGTAAATGGCACGCTTGAACAAAACGGGTCGGGTAAGCTTAACGACATTACCAAAACAATCTTAAACAGCATCAAAAAATTAGGCGTTACACACGTTTGGTACACCGGCGTTATAGAACATGCCCATGATGCCGACTACACCGCATACGGCATTGAACGCCACAATAGACATTTTATTAAAGGTCACGCCGGTAGCCCTTATGCTATTACAGATTATTATGACATAGATCCGGACCTCGCGGTAGATGTTAAAAATCGTCTCAATGAGTTTGACCAGCTCGTTGAGCGTACACACAAAGCCGGGCTAAAGGTGATAATAGATTTTGTACCCAACCACGTAGCTCGGCAGTATCATTCTGATGCGAAACCTATCGGCGTTGAAGATCTTGGTGAAAATGATAACCAAGGGATGTTCTTTTCCCCGACAAACAATTTCTTCTATCTCATAGGTCAACAATTTACCCCACATGTTGATATGGGACACGGTGAGGATGCGTACGTTGAATATCCTGCTAAGGCTTCCGGTAACGACTGCTTCACAGCTTCTCCCGGCGAATTTGATTGGTATGATACAGTCAAGCTAAACTATGGTGTAGACCCTGCCAATGGTTCTAAGCACTTTGACCCCATTCCTCCGACATGGTACAAAATGCTACATATACTCAAATATTGGGCAGGACGTGGTGTAGACGGATTCCGTTGCGACATGGTTCACATGGTGCCGGTAGAGTTTTGGCATTGGGCTATTGCTGATGTAAAGTCAACATATCATGATATCAAGTTTATAGCAGAGATATATGACCTCGGTCTATACAGACCATACATATACGATGGCGGCTTTGACTATCTCTATGATAAAGTGAACCTCTATGATACGTTGCGAGACATCGAGTGCAACAATTCATCAGCGGCGAGATTGACCTCGTGTTGGCAGACTGTTGAAGGTGTTAGCGACAATATGCTTAACTTCCTTGAGAATCACGATGAGCAACGCTTTGCTTCAAAACAGTACGCCGGTGACCCGTGGCGAGTACTGCCATCTCTTGTCGTAAGTGCGGCAATGGGCAAAGGCCCAATGATGATTTATGCAGGTCAAGAACTCGGTGAGGCAGCAAACGATGCAGAAGGCTACAGTGGACTTGACGGTCGAACTACAATCTTTGACTACTGGAGTATCGCAAGCATACGCAACTGGCTCAATGGTGGCAAATGCAACGGCAAGTTATCTGACAGTATCAAAAAGTTGCGGAACACGTATGCCAAAATACTAACGCTCTGCAATAAAGAGCGAGCAATAAGTCAAGGTGGCTTCTTTGATCTTATGTATGTCAACTATGAAAATCCGGGAATAGATCCACATCGACAGTATGCCTATCTGCGTCACATTGACGGCGAGACGCTGCTAATTATCGTGAATTTTTCAGAACAAAAGCGTCAGATTGCAGTAAACATTCCGCAACATGCTTTTGATGTGCTAAAAATAGAGAAGGCAACATTTAACGCTACCGAACTATTAAGCGGAAAACACAAAACTGTTGACCTATCTTCAAATAGCCCGTTTGTTACTGATATAGAACCACATGGCTCAGTCATTTGGAAATTGTCGTAATAATAGGTCGAGATTGCTTAAGCGATTTTATGAGAAATTCATTTATCTATTGCATCATAAAAAATTTATATGTACATTT
>CAYYAA010000076.1:0-10267 GCA_964469875.1 uncultured Bacteroides sp. | reverse complement strand
ATTCAACGATTTTTTCGATACCGTTCTTGCCGAGGATACAGGGAACGCCGATGCAGAGGTCTTTTTCGCCGTATTCGCCATCGAGAAGAGCAGAGCAAGAGATGAGACGTTTTTGGTCGTGGAGGACAGCAGCAACGACTTGAGCAGCAGCAGCACCGGGAGCGTACCAAGCAGAAGTGCCGAGGAGTTTGGTGAGAGTAGCACCACCGACCATAGTGTCAGCAGCAACTTTTTCGAGAGTTTCAGCGGGCAACAAAGAAGAAACCGGGAGACCGCGATAAGCAGCGAAGCGAGTCAACGGAATCATAGTAGTGTCGCCGTGTCCGCCGATAACGATACCTTCAACTTCAGTAGCGTTAGCGCCGAGAGCTTGGCTCAAGAAATATTTGAAACGAGCGCTATCGAGTGCGCCACCCATACCGATGATACGGTTTTTGGGGAGACCGCAAACTTTGTGGATCAAGTAAGTCATAGTATCCATAGGATTACTTACGCATACGATGATAGCGTTGGGAGAGTGTTTGAGGACGCTGTCAGCTACAGACTTAACGATACCAGCGTTAACGCCGATGAGCTCTTCGCGAGTCATACCGGGTTTACGGGGAATACCTGAAGTGATAACAACGACGTCAGAACCTTCGGTAGCAGCATAATCATTGGTTACGCCAACCAAGCGAGTGTTAATGCCAAGGATATTAGCGGTTTGCATGATATCCATAGCTTTACCTTCTGATACACCTTCTTTGATGTCGAGCAAAACAACTTCGTCAGCTACTTGATTGCTAACTAAAACGTTTGCACATGTTGCGCCTACGTTACCGGCGCCTACAACTGTTACTTTTGACATAATTGATATTATATTATCTGTTAAATACAATCATAAATAAGTGAGGTACTGCACATTATGCTATAAGCACATATCACTACACTCATGTTTGTTTATTTTCGTGCAAATATAACAATTCTTTTTCAAACACACTGATAATATTACTTAAATTTTTCCGTAATTATGCAGGGGAAATCAGGCATGTTAGAATGGATAGCCGATTGCGAGGTGGAAAGCGAGAGACTTTCTGAATGATTCCATATTATAATATCCACCATATCCCGTATAATAAGGAGCATGGATGCCGATGCCGAGGTCACCGCGGATAACCAACATCGAAAGGTCAAAGCGTAAACCGCAACCTGTGCCGACAGCCAAGTCACGCAGGAACGATGATGCTTGGAGTTTTCCGCCGGGACGCTGCGGGTCATCTTTCAACAGCCAGACATTACCGCTATCAATAAATAATGCGCCGTTAAGCGGGCCTGCTATCGGGAAACGGTATTCGACATTTGCTTCAAATTTAAAAGTACCTGTTTGGTCAAAGTAATCGTCAGCCGAGTTTGAAGGTTTGTGATAGCTGCCGGGGCCAATGCTGCGAACAGTGAAAGCGCGCACGGAGTTTGCGCCACCGACATAGAATTGTTCGGCGTAAGGCACTTGCGAAGAATTACCGTAAGCATGGGCAGCACCGGCTGCGATGCGCGTAACGAGCCAACTTTCGCCTGAAGATAAGCGTCGTCCATAGACGACCTGAGCCGAAGCCTTGACGAATTGAGAGAAAGCAGTGCCAAACAGACGCTTCTCGCCTTTTACGCCACATAGATTGTATATTGACCAGAAAATGTTACCTGCCTCTTGCGCCGATGCCGTAATGTTGACGCTGTGGATGTGTCTGAATGTACGGTCATAGGTGAAAGTATATATCATCTGAGGTATGTATTGGCTCTTAAAGCTCTGAGCTATAGCAGTATTTGCGTCCATAATGGAGTCAAATTCGGCTGTTGTACGCATTAACTTAGTGTAGGTCAACTTGATAGGCGTATATGTGTCGCTGATATAGCGGTGAGAGCGCCAATCATAGTTTACCGAGGCATTAAACTGTGCCAACTTGAAATAGTGTGGTCTGTTAAGCAAGTCGGCATTGAGAGAGAAACGCGTCCAATTAAGTTGGAAACGCCTACGCGGAATCCAACTTGGTGCGAGCAAACGCGGGAAAGCTAAGGATGCGGTCAATCCCGTTTCATAAGAGTTAAAGATAGAGCTACGACCTTTGCCTGTCTGCCATTCGTAAGTGCCGGTTGCACTGACAGTGAATTGTTCGCCACCGCCGAAGATGTTGTTATTAGTCACACCGAAAGTCAATCCCGGTCCGAGGTAGCTGTTAGATTTTGATGTTGCATTTACTTCAAAAGACGTTACCAACGGTATGTCTAATTTGCAATCAATATTAACGTCGAGCAATCGTTTGTCGATGTTCTCTCTGTCAAACTTAGGCTCGATATTGATAGAGCTGAAAATGCCAAGTCGAGACAAGTAGGTCTGAGTTCTATCCATATCACGTACAGAGAAAATCTTTCCGGGGCGGAATGTGGTGTTGTCAGCGATTACAGACTTGCGCAAACGGGAAGGCTGCATCTGTATCAAGGTTGCACGTTGGAGCTGAATTGTATCCGGAGTGCCATCTCCATCGGGACGATTGACAGTGACAGTAATCTTGCCTGTTTTGAACTGATTGAGTGCAAAATCTTTTGCGTTAGAAGACAAGATAACGCGCAGTTTAATCTGACAAGGTGTCTGTACGCTATCTGCCAAATATTCAATGTTATCAGGGGTAAAATAGTAGTAGCCTCGATTGCGGAGTGTATTTGTTATGCGAGTACGAGCGACGTTTAGTGAGTCCACACAATATCGCGGGTTGACACTGCCGAGGTAAATATCTCTCACGACCAAGGAGTCGATAAAGTGGTTCAGCTCAGTTGTATCGGGCAAAAGTTCTACTTCAGAAATCGTATAAGCAGGGCCCGTATTAACAGTATATCGGATTGATGCTTTCTTATGGTTACGTCGTCCGGGGATAAGTTCATAGCTTGACGAGCCGCGGAAATATCCGTTGTTGTTCAAAATCTGTTCAATCATGCGAGTACGGACTTCAGGACGCACATCGGTGACGAGCACCGGCTCTTCGACGCACTTTTCATATAGCCAATGTTTCAGACCTGACGGTGGATTACTCCAATTGTTATAAGCCCAAAGACCGAGCGGGAAAGGATAGCGCCAATTGAACAATTTCCAATAGTTATTAGGTGCAACATCAACGGCTGTAGAAATTTCGTCAGTTATGACTGACGAAATTTTTTCGCCGGTTGTTTTGATGTCAAGGCCATCGACACCGGTGTATAGAAGTTCATCGTCGGGTATTCGGCGAGTTGTCGAGCAAGACGATAGAGCGACAGCGATGCAGGCTATCAGAGATAATATGAGCAGAGACTTCTTCATTGGGCGATAGTATCAGATGGCACAGAGTCCTCAACAGATTCATTATTATTTTTGCTTTGCAGATAGCGATTGCGCATACGCTTAACAAAGCGGAACATATCCTCCAACTTGCGCAACTTGCGTTTGTAAACGAAGCCGACACCTGTCTGCGTCACTTCGCCTTCAAGAATACTCTCATAACCGGTGTGGCGGAAGAGTTTGAAGTACATAGTGCGAGCGGAGTTGAGATAATATTCAAAAGAGATATCATTGATAAGATTTTCAGAGAAATTTTCATCAGCATTGGCGTCAGTCGAATAGTTGCCACCGACAACGATTTTAAATCTGTCGTTGAACAGCGATTTAGACACCTGATAGCTATAACTCATGCTTGACGATGTTTCGCCGTCGAGAGTACTCTTATATTGGTCAATTCCGAAGCTAATGTCAACGCCTTTGATGGAATTAGCCGCCCATGAGTTGATTTGAGACTCGAGGAAAGAGAATAGATTGTTTGTCAACGAGGCATCACTCTTGGTGTCAGAGCTTGTGTACATGTTGTAAAGCAATAGGTTCATTGCCTTGTTAGCGCGTTGTTCAGAGCTCATTGAAGCCAATTCGTTGGCAATAGTGAGGTCATCGTCGGTAGAGAGGTCAAATGACACGTTCATGGTGTTAAGCGTTCCTGAGACGTTAAGTCCGACATCAAAAGTGACAGAACGTGAATTTTGTCCTGAGACAGTGACATTAGACTTCACCTCGTCAATGGCTTGAATGCTGAGTGTCGGGTTCAACATATCACCGGTGAATGCGATATAACTGCCGGGCTGGAAAGTGAAAAGTTTCTCGGTAATAACCGGCGGCGAGTATTTGACATATCCACCGTCAATATTTAAGCGGCCTATAAGGCGACCGTCAGTGCTCATCGGCGACATGGTGTAATTGAGCGTACCTGAGCCAAGCAGTTGTGCCTTTCCTGAGCTTGACATATCGACATTTATGATTGAGCCGCTTTTGATATTAAGAGCAGCATTGAGCAACATAGCCATGCCCGATTGCACTTGATTGTCCGCATCTAAGACCTCTGTCGTATCGGCAAAATTTACAAACCTAACCATATCGCTCGTAGACTGCGACTCAATCACCGATGAGGCATCAGTCATCAAATATGTGACATTAGTCTGCGGCAAGATGTCGAGAGTAGCGTCAACTTGCATGAAGGACATATTTCCTTTTACGCGCGAATCAAGAGATATGAAGGCCTTGCCATAAACATCAGCGCCCTTGCTTGCACGTGAAGTGTTGACCAACTGCATATTATAAGCATTCATTGTCAAATCAATCTTAGGCGAAATCATTGATGACATATCGACAGTTCCGTTAATCTTTAGCGGATTGTCATTGACACCTTTTATTTTGAAATCTTCAAACTGAACTATGCTATTATTCACAGCGATGGGCGTATCGCCGAAAGTATAGTCAGTGCCGGTAAGCGCAAGTCTCGCCGCAGCGTTCTCAAAATTGAGCCAGCCGTTAAACTTCGGCTCGTCAGATGTGCCGGAAATAGCGAGCGAACCGTTAAGCACACCCGTCAACTTTGCAGTGCCGGAAGGCAGGAATGGGTTGACCGTTGCGAGCGGGAACTGTATCATTGAGAAGTCGAGCAACAATGGCGAGTCTAAAGTACTCTCATTGAGATTGCCTGACAAGGTCATTGTCTTAACATTGTCAACATAGAGGTCAGCAGAAGCGCGAAGAGTGCCGCCGAGGTCAGTTGTAACGTCGAAGTCAGCCATCAGCGATGCTACTTTCTCCTTGCCGTAGGTAAAGTCGTTTAGTGTGACGCTGCCACTGCCGTTTATATCTTTGCCGTTGTGATTAAGTCTGACATCCGCGCCGAAGTCGCCGGACATTGGAGGAGCAAATGGGTTTATAGCAATCCAGTCTGCAAGGTGAATATTTGCAATTTTTATCACTAAATCTTCTTGTCCATCCGTGGTGGCGTTATGCTCAGTAAAGATATTTAGCGAGCTGTCATCGCCGCTCATATAGAGGTTGGCATCGACATGGTCGTTTTTGAAATCGTAGCTAATATAATTATCATCGTTGACCGTCCACTGTTTGTAGCCGATAGTCGGGTCATAAGGCGTGAGATTTAGCGTTACCAGCGAATCGACGAGAGCAGCTTTAAAGCCAAGTTCATAGCCTTTTTCATCCTTGATATTATGCTGAGAAATGTGTGCGCCAAGTTGATTGTAAGCCAAATAGCCGTCAAGGCTAATATGAGCCCAATCATCAAAAGTGCCGGGACGGTTATCAATTTTGCCCACATAGTGCAGGTGTTCATCGTGCTGTTTAATATCGAATGTTATAGTGTCAAGTCTCGTGTCTCCGGTTTTGAACGAAAGGACACGTGAGTTAAACAGCATCACCGAATCATTACTTGCCTCCATGCGCATTTGTCTAAAACTCATATCACTGTTAGCCAAGATATTATTTAGAACATTATCACTGCCGGCGCGAGCGTTAAAGGTAAAATGCGGCAAAGCGCGTTGCAGGCTGTCAACATTTATGCGTTTGCCCTTGTATTGAGTTTCAACAATTGTCATAGCCTTAGTGAAGCGTGACATCAAAGTGTCAAGCCCACATTCGGCGTTAAAGTCGGCAAAGAGGTCATGGCTCAGCACCGTCATATTAGTTGTCGAGTCACTTGCCGCCAACTGAGCATCGAGGTCTGAGACATTTATTGTGCCGTCAACAAGTTCATAGCTAAAATTAGCGATAGCAAGTTGGGCATTGAGGTCGTTAGATTTCGGCGTATATGTCGCTGTCGCTTTCATATCAATCGTTGCCACCGCATCTTCCTCGCTAAAGCGCAATGCTTTTAAATCAATATGTTTACCGTCAATCTGAGCCACCCAGTCGTATGTGTCACCGGTTAGATTACCCACAGCATCAAAAGTGAACTCAGCATCGGGGTTTGTACAATCGAGGTTAAGCGTAGCCTCACCCTCGTGCAGCGACACGTCACCAGAGATAAGGCCATAAGCGTAGTTGTTGTAAACAGCCTTTTCGACATCAAGATGAGCGTCAAGAGACGTTGAGGCTTTAAATGGGTTATATCCATGACCATTAGCGTCAAGCGAAGCCGTCACCTCGCCTACGCCAAGCAGAGGCATGAACGCGTTAACCGGAAATTCCGAGCAATCAACATAAGCCAAATAATCCTCGCTATGGCTATTCCAGTGACCATCGAGCGCAATTCTGCCGCTGCCGGTGACAGCGCTAAGCGTGCCATCAATGACGCCACGTTTCATCTTAACATCGCCTTTGAGCGTCAAGTCAGGGATATTTATCTCCTTAGCCGTTGACTTATCGAGGAATATCGGTTTGAACTGATTGCCATTGTGAATACTGCCATTAAGAGAAATATAGCCTGAGATATTGTCAGGGTTCATGGCATTTTGTATATCACCTTTAGCCTTTAGGTCAACACAATTGTTAATGCCGAGCTTAAAATTGTTGACCAATAAGTCACCTATAGTACCGTCAATATCGGCAGTGAGTTTTATGCGGTCCTTGGCAGGAAGCGTAACGAGATAAGGCAGAAATTCAGGGAACATCATGCGCAAGTCTTCAACGCCAAGTCCGCCGTCGGCTTTGAGTTGTAGCGCTATATTCGGGTCAGTGGTCATGTCGCCCATGCCCAGTAATCCTGAAGCCTTTAGAGCCGTCGTTGCTGAGTTGACTCTAATGCTGTCAAAAGCAATTCTGTCAGAATTTATATCTATCGTTCCGTCAAGATTAAGTTTCACGCCACAGCGTTCACGGCATGACAAAGACATCGGCAATCGCACAGCATCGGCGCAATTATAGAAGTCTGTAATGTTCATATTAAGACTATCAACTGCAATATATCCGAAGTCAAGTCCGGGCAAGGGAGTCACGCCTCGTGTCGTGTATAGGCCTTTTGAGTTGGTAAAAGAGATGCAATCAATGCCAATCACCCAAGGTTCACTCTGCGCCTCAGAAGCGACAACCGGCACTGCTGTAGCTGCAATAGTAGCAGCATCAGGCGCGATGTATGCAGCATCGAGGGCAGTACCGACCAATGATTTAAGGTTAATCTTTTGTTGACGCAAGTCGATAACGCCGTCATGCAAGTGTGCAGACGTGATATTAGCGCCGAGCGAATCAATAGTCGGCAACATTGACATTCTATACTTCACACGGTCGAGGTCAAGGTCGTGAATTTTGATGCGCATATTTGTCGGCTCCTTGACGGTATCCGTAGCGGTTGTATCAGTTTTGAGCACCATAGCAATATCCGCGCGGCTGATAAGACCGTTTATAAGGTCGATGTTCATACTGTCAATATCGACCATCGCCGGATTAATGTGCAGGCTGTCAGCACGCATTGTCATATACATTGCCGAGTCAATGCCGCCTATGCGATAATATCCGGCAGTCAATATAGCATCATCAAGCTGAACTCTGTGATGCAACAAAGCCAACAAACTGACATCTGCCTTCAGCGCACCGACATTGGCAAGCGTGTCACCGTCTTGAACCATTGTCACGCCATTCAGTTGTAAATTGAGAGGGAAATTTAAGGCAAAGTGTTCGATATTGATAGACGGATTTGCGTCACGAAAATGTTCAACGATAGCCAAACGCGCCTGCTCTTGAATCCACGGAGAATAAAGTGCATAGACAAAACCTGCCACCAAAAAAATCAGTGCCATAAGACAACGTACAATGACGGTCATTATGCGTTTGAAAAATTTTACAGGTTTCACTATCGGCAACTTTAACAATGAAAAGCGTTAACTATAATAACAGAATATCGGCTGAATTTAGTCGTTAATAATTCTCAAAAAACAGCAACTTAACAATAACGAGTGCGTAAGTCCAAGGCATTAGGAATTGACACTGAAATCTGATTGCTAATTGATAAAAGAGAGTATATCAATATTTTGCAAATGTAACATTTACAATCGAAATTTCCAAAAATATTTAATATCGTGCAACTTAAACGAGCAAATTTGACTTCGTAACATAAAATTCAGGCGAAATGAGGCTAATAGGCTAATAATGTTGGTGTATTATCGAAAATAATCATTACTTTTGCAAGTACATAACCAACAGACCTATGCGAAAGTATATATTCCTTATATTATTAATTACCATGTCATTTAGCGCGAGGGCAACACTACTTATCGACAGTTTGCGGAATGAGTTGTCACGCGCCACAGAGTCGGCTGACAGTCTGTCAATACTCTATGATCTCTATGATTTGAGCGATGCAGACCGCAGGCAGCCATACGCAGATATGATATTTGACTTGGCAAAGCGTCTCGGCAATGACGCGGCGTGCAATGATATGCTGCGCAACTATGATACCAACAAAATGGGTTCTGACATCGAAATCACACGACTGATAGAGAAAGGCGAAAGCCTGACACCATCGACAGACCGTTCAGAGACATTGACAATGCTGCGCATACGCCGAGTTGCAGCAATGGCACGCAAGACCAGTCCTATTGAACGTCGTGAGCTTCTGCACCATACGCTACAACTCTATGCCGATGCCGGCGAAGATGATGTTTATCGCAAGGTCGAATTGTTATTTTCAGTCTGTATCATACTCGGAAGTGATACCAAAGGCAGCCTCTTGTCTGAGTACTATGACCAATTGCGTGAACTAATAAGGACACTGCCGCCGTCGTCATCGTCAGCATTGCGGCGTGCTTTTTATGAACAAGCGGCACGTGCGTACACATATAATTTTGACTTCGTTAAGGCAGTTGCAGCAGATAAGATGCTGCTAAGTCTGCTCAACAGACAAGAACGGAAGCATTGGGTTGAGGGACGGCGATATTTCAACTTTAACTTTAGACGTTATGACACATATCGGCGTTTGCTCAGCAACCATATTGCCTTAACACATGATGAAATAGAGAGCTACTATGATGCGATAAAGGGGCTTGCCGCTCAAGATACGGCAGTTGCAGAAGACTTGCGCGATAATGAGCGTGCTTATATCTACTACAATATGGCAACGCATAACTACAGGGAGGCTCTGCCCATATTGAAGCGACAACTTCAGAAGTCAAATGTAGCGCGCTATCGTCGCTATTTCTTGAAGGCGACAATTGAGGCTGCGCGTGCGCTCAATGACAGAGAGACATTGCTCGAAAGTTCACTTGCTTATAACGAAGCTCTTGACGAGTTGCTTAACAGCAAAAACGGTGAGCGCTACCGTGAGCTTGAGATTATTTATAGTGTTACCGACCTAAAGAGTAAGAATGCGGAGTTGGAGGTTGAGAAGCGTGAAACGGCGATACGCAACGGCCGCATCGCTATTGTTGCCATTATCGTTGCCATGCTCGTGCTAACGACGTTCTTTGTATTGCTGCTCGGCGGTTATCGCAAGTCACGTCAACTCACCAAGGAGTTGCATAACAGCAACCAGATGTTAACTTCGGAGCGTGATGCACTAAAGACAGCCCAAGAGGAACTGATAAAGGCGCGAGATGATGCCAAAGTTGCCGACCGTCAGAAGTCGGAGTTTATCTACAATATGACGCATGAAGTTACCGCGCCGCTCAATGCCATTTCTGAATATACGCAGTTGCTCATGGACAGTTTGGATGAAGACAAGCGCATCTATATGTCGAAATATTGCAATATCGTCACGCTCAATGTTGATTTGTTGCAGACATTGGTCAACGATGTGCTTGACATAGCAGCGGCTGACAATTCGCAGATTGTTGTCAAACGCAGGCCTTACTCACTGAAGATGATTTGCACCGTTGCAATTGAGAGTATCAAGAAGCGTGTAAATCAAGGCGTTGAGCTAAAATTTGAGAATATTAATGACCCAGACCGGACGATTATCACAGATGCGCCTCGCGTTGAGCAGGTGCTTATAAACTTGTTGAGCAATGCAGCGAAGTTCAC
>CAYYAA010000075.1:0-10436 GCA_964469875.1 uncultured Bacteroides sp. | reverse complement strand
TGCTGCAAAGTTACAAAAATTTGCTTATTTAAGCTAATTTTTTCATGAGCTCACTATATTTGAATATCTTTATCACGATTTAAGTGTAAAAAGAAGTGTCTAAGTTTCTCAATACCTTGATTGAATTTCATCGGATTACCGACTTTTAATTTTGCGATATTCAGCAGTTTCCATTGTACAGACGGGAACTTCGACAAGTCGCCAGCACAACACTTGTTCCAATCGGGCGCTCCCATTTCAACAGAAAGAAGGAATTCTTTATCTTCCTGAGTTAAGCTATTGCGTATCAAATCAAGTAAATCTCGCCTTGTTAAGAGATAGTCATTATAACTAAATGGATTGTCAGTCATTCCTTGAAATTGATTTTCAAGTGCATCCGTTTGGTCTATATCATTAGGGTTTAATGATTCTATAATGGGCTTATCGCTACCAAGCAGGCACAACATAAAGCCTTCTTTCACATCATCGAATGACCGAATTTCCATGTACTTACAATCAAATAAATCTCGCGGGTGCTGTCTGCTCAATGCAGCAGTAATTTTACCTCCATATAATTGGCTATATGAGACAGTCCGTGCCATGCAGCCCATATTAAACTCGGCTCGCGCCTTATCACATAATTGTCGTTCCTCTACATCCCCAATAATTCCGCGCTTAATTCCATTAACTTCAATCTTAACCATAGCGTCAGCTAAGGAGCATAATAGCTTTAGTACATTCGGCTTATGGATTACGACAATACCGGGTATCGTTTTCTCTAAATTTTTCTTGATATCAACAAGGTTGCTATTGATAGCCTGAATACTTGTCGCCCTGTCTTGTATCGGAATATAAGTCACATCTATATCAACCGAGTATCGAGGAAGATTACGATAAAAGAGGTTAATAGCCGTTCCGCCATGAACGGCAAAGTCACGTATCTTGTATACGGCGGGCATTATGCGAATCAATAATGCAACTTGCTTGCGATATTTATCCTTCATACTTTTCTAATTCTTTGGGAATAGTTATTTGATACTTCGCATTGTAAACACCATTTTTCACAAGTTGCGACTTAAATGAGCCTATGTCTATTTTGTCAAGATTTAGCTCATAATACCAATAATGTCCGGCTTTTTCTGCCATATACATAAAGACTCGTTTTACCCGATAACTATCAATACCATCTAATAGTCTTTGCAACACATCACTTCTGAGAGTAGTAAGTTGTTCCATAACATAATACAAATCCATATAGCTATAAAATTTTGGAGCAAGCAATAAACACTCGAGAAAGGCTTGTTCCGGAGATGACACATATAGATGTGCGTCACCGTTCACGGAGTTAACTTCAGTGTATGAGAACGTTCTCGTTGTAAATGTTTTAAACGACATATCGAAAGTATCGTTATTCATCCACTTCGGCCGCTTAACGCCAAATGGCAGTGCAACCATTAAAGCAGGTTTCCCCATAGGAACATAATGATTATAACCCGCATACTCTAATGCTGACATAGCAGCGATATGTGCTCTTACATCTAACTGCTCATTGTATGAGGACAATGATTGATATGCTGATAGATTCGCACCGGCACGATACATTACGCCCTTGGATAGTGCTGATAGCCAACCTGTGTCTCTGTAGCGTTTTTGAAGCTGGTCAGAATATCCACATGATTTCAACCACCCCGAAAATAGCAGTCCTGACGGACGCATCCTTGAGAGTAAACGGTTTATTTTAGTTCCTGTTTCTATACTCATAGTTTATATTTGAGATTTATTTTCAACTACAAAAGTAATAAAAAATCTATTACGCTGCATGAATTAGTTTATAATTTTGCTGTATTATATACTTTAGGTATAGAATTGAGGATTATTTTCAACCGCAGCTGCCTCAGCTTTGATGAATGCGGCTTAATGCTTTTGCTTGAAAAAACTTCATTTCTTGCCATTATCGGCAAAAAAATTGCTATATTTGCAGCAAAACTAATCAAAAAACTTGCCGATAAATGAGTTTCATATCTGTAAAGGTTTGGGCAGAAAAGCATGGCATTTCGGAGCGTACCGCCCGAAACTATTGCGCTATCGGGAAAATCGAAGGTGCATATCTTGTTGGGAGAACGTGGAATATACCGGAAGATGCCGAATTGCCAATGCGCAAAAAGCGCATACACGTTTCGCCTCTATTGACAGCATTACGCGAGCAGAAGGCTGCTAAACTTAAGGGCGGAATATACCATCACATTCAGATTGACTTGACATACAACTCTAATCATATCGAAGGAAGCAAGTTGACGCACGACCAAACACGATATATTTTTGAGACTAACACGATTGGGGTGACGGATGCTGCGGTGAACGTCGATGATATTATCGAAACGACCAATCACTTCCGCGCCATAGATTATATCATAGATAAAACCGAAGGTAAATTAACCGAAAGCTATATCAAGCACCTGCATCTATTACTAAAATCCGGGACTTCTGATGCGTCAAGAACATGGTTCAATGTCGGAGCATACAAAATGCTGCCTAATGAGGTTGGCGGCATGGACACAGCAATGCCCGAAGATGTGGCAGATGCGTTGAACTCTCTACTAAGGGAGTATAATTCAATAAAGGCTATCACCTTTGAAGATATTCTTAATTTTCACCATAAATTTGAAGCAATACACCCATTTCAAGACGGTAATGGACGCGTAGGTAGGCTAATCATGTTTCGTGAATGTCTGCGCAACGACATTGTGCCATTTATAATAACCGACGACCTTAAAATGTTTTATAACAACGGGCTGCGCAACTGGCCTCGTATTAAAGGCTATCTGATGGACGCTTGCCTCACAGCGCAAGACTCATTCAAACTTCTCCTTGACAAGTTCCGCATCAAGCACTAAGGGCGGGATTCTATCACGGGCGTTTAGTGATTTTTTGCCACCATGATACAGCTATATCACAAAAAATTTATAACTTTGCGAAATACAAAGCATTATATCATACTCTAAAACATAATCAAATACCAATCTTTTCAATATGAAATTGAAATCTCTAATCGTTTGCTCTGGACTTATCGCAGCAAGCGCAAGTGCAATCTCAGCAAAATCTCCCTCGTCAGTGCAAACCACAGATGACGTGATACTTCACGCTTGGACTTGGTCTTTTGACACTATAGCCGCCAACATGAAGGCTATCGCTGATGCGGGCTTCTCCTATGTACAAACTTCTCCGGCTCAAGCCTGCTATGTCGGCGACAACGGCGGCCCCGCTCTGTTCAGTCAGCCGGGAGACTCGGTAATGGGTAAGTGGTACTTCTATTACCAACCAACAGACTGGACCATTGGCAACTATATGTTAGGCGACCGCAATGCGTTCAAAGCGATGTGCGACAGTGCTTATGCTCATGGCATTAAGGTCATCGTTGACGTACTGCCAAACCACGTTGCTGTTGACCATACGGCGGTACTCCCCGGATTGGATAACGCAGTTGGCGGCCACGAGAACCTCTTTCACGCGGCAGGCTTAACGCCTATCACTGACTACAATGACCGTCTGCAATGCACAACAGGCGAGATGGGCGGTCTCCCCGATGTCAACACCGAGAACCCTGACTTCCAATATTACTATCTCCAATATGTCAATGATCTGATTAACCTCGGTGCGCGTGGCTTCAGATATGACACCGCAAAGCACATCGGCTTGCCGTCTGACCCGCTCGACCCCAAATCAAAGCGCAACAACTTCTGGGATATTGCGACAGGTCGCGAGGCCGTAAAGGGTCTGTCTTTGCTCATGCCTGACAGCCTATATATATATGGTGAAGTCCTCCAAGACCGTAATGTCAAAGAAACAGAATACGCTGAATACATCGACCAAACTGCGAGCGGCTATGGTCACGCACTGCGCCATGCTCTAAACGAGGGCAATTTCAACGCTGAAGATTTGCTCAATTGGCATCACCCCGTCTGTCCGTCAAAACTCGTCACATGGGTTGAGAGTCACGACACATATTGCAACGAACATGAATCAGCCGGCATGACAGACGAGCAGATACGCATCGGATGGGTGTTCCTGACAGCACGTCAATCAGGTCGTCCGCTATTCTACAGCCGCCCTGCCGGAAGCACTCGCGAGAATTATTGGGGCAACAACCGCATCGGCGCACGCGGCAATGACGAATTCTTCCACCCCGAAGTCGTTGCAGTCAACAAATTCCGCAAAGCGATGTCAGGCGAGTTAGAACACATCTTCTCATCAGCAGATGGCGCTGTCGCCGAAGTGGCACGTGGCGACAAAGGCGCAGCGCTCGCCAACTTCACCAACAAGTCACGCACCATCAAGATTGAGACCACCCTACCCTCAGGCACATATACCGATGAGGTTCACGGCTCGACATTTAAAGTCAAGAACGGTTTCATTGAGGGCAAAGTTGCTCCGCTCACATCTTACATTATCTACGCAAAGTAAGCGCACTTACAAATCATAAGGTCACAAAATAGCCGAAATTGTTAGCAATATAATAGCAATTTCGGCTGTTTTTATACAGTCGATTAAGCATTACAGCAAACAAAGTGTCATAGAATTATGTTATAAAACATATTTTATGGCAATTTACTGAACATATTGAAAGCAAAAGCTAATAATTTAACATTATTTATAACAATAGCGTTTTCTAACTTATTTCCATGAAAAACATAATATTTTAAGATTACACCACAACAAAACACTTACAAATTTAAAAATTAAAGCACAAAAAGTTACAAATTGCAACAAATGGGGCTAAAAAGCGGCTCAGAGCACCCCCTTGCAGTGAAATAAAAAAGTTGTAACTTTGCAGACGTAAAGAGAACAACAAAGCATACATACGCTTTTTCATATTCGTTATATAAATCTGGAATAGACATATAATCTAACATTAAGTACTATGTGTAAGATGAGAATCGGGATTCGTGAGAATCCCGATTTTTTATTAATATACGTTATCAATTGACTGTCACGAACTTACAGATTAAAAGCAAACAACGCATGCAAAATTATGTTTTATAACATAAAAAGTTTTCTCAATATTTTTTGTTTTATCAAAAAAAAGCATATAAATTAGCAACCGAAAAACTAAGAAACAACAAAGAAAATCGTTTAACTCTAAAACCATACAACTATGCCAAAGACAATCACCTTTAACGAACTCCGTCGGATCAAAGACAACTTGCCCGACGGATCAATGCACAAGATTGCAGACCAACTCAACACCACTGTTCAAACCGTGCGCAACTACTTCGGTGGTAGCAACTATGACTTCGGCAAGAACTGTGGTGTTCATATTGAACCCGGTCCCGACGGCGGTATCGTTGTCCTCGACGACTCAACCATCTATGACATGGCTATTGAGATCCTCAAGGGTCAACCCGAAGTGTAACTTACACATTTGTTAAACGCATCAATTCCCCATTCCCTCTCTCTCCTTTTTAAAACACAACCCGTTAATTCTGCTTCAGATTAACCTAAAGACAAAACCTGACAGTGCGATTAATAACAGTAGCCATACACACATATGAACGCGCTCTTGCGCTCCGCACACTTCTCGAAAACGAAGGCATTGAGGTCGTGCTTAACAACGTCAACCTCGAATCGCCGGGCGTATCATCAGGCGTGCGCGTACGCATCAACGAATCAGACTTGCCATTGGCGCTGCGCATAATCGAAAACACCGAGATGTTCATTTCATCTCAATCTGAACAGCAAGAGGCTAACCATTCCGTCATAGCCCCCACAGACTTCAGCGACAACTCCTATAGGGCAGTCGGCATCGCCTGCCAATTAGCCGCTGAGCTTAATGCTCAAATCTGCATACTGCACTCATACATCGACCCCCACGTTCCGGGGAATATGCAGATTATAGACAACCCTGCCTATGCCGGAGCTGACACCGACACGCGCGACAAACTGCTCGAAGATGCTAAATTGAAAATGAACGACTTCACTAAACGTCTGTTCGCAGACATGAAGAGCGGCAAGTTGCCGATGGTCAAATTCTCAACAAAAATTGTCGAAGGAGTTCCGGAAGACGCTATTATCGAATACGCTAAAATCAATCCTCCAATACTGATAGTCATGGGCACTCGCAGCAATGACCGAAAGGAGAGAGAGATGATAGGGAGCGTTACCGCCGAAGTATTGAACGGCGTAAGATGCAGCGTGCTGACCGTGCCTGAGAAGGGTCAAATCACAGCCACGCCACAAAACATCTTATTCCTTTGTGACCTCGACCAAGCTGACATCATAGCAGCCGACAGCCTATACAGGCTTTTCAGCACGGCACAAGCAAAAATTACAATGGTGCATATACCGGCAAAGAAACGCTATGGCGAGCGCAAACGTCACCTTGCCGCAGATGCTCTCATTGAATACTGCCGCGAAAATTACGGTCAATACACATTCTCATACACAACTATTGACGCCGCAAACCGTGCCGGCGAGGACATCCGAAAACTCGAGCAGCAAGAACACTTTGACATGATTGTTGTACCCAACCGCAAACGCAACGCATGGAGTCGTCTATTTAACCCCGGTCTCGCACAACGTATCATCTTCCACTCTGACACCCCCACACTTATTATCCCCGTATAAAAACATCATCATATTTGCACTTGCTAATCGAAAACACCGTCACTCGGTGACACTTTTTTCGATTAGAATTTTGCCGTATATAGAAAAACCATTATTTTTGTAATCGAAAACTCCGTCACCCTGTGACATAAAATTCGATTAGCAATGAGAATTGAACGTAAGAAATACCTTGACGAACTCGTATCGTTACAAAATAACGGCATGATAAAAGTCATAACCGGAATGCGCCGTTGCGGAAAGTCATATCTGCTTTTTGAGATATTTAATTCCTACCTCGAAAGCAACGGCATCAATCCCGACCACATCATAAAAGTAAACTTGGAAGATTACAAAAATCGGTCGCTGAGAAATCCTGACAATCTTTATGCCTTTGTTGAAAGCAAAATTTCAGATAACAACTTACACTATATTTTGTTAGACGAGGTCCAGATGCTTGACAACTTTGAAGATGTGCTGAACGGCTTTCTTACAATGAAAAATGTTGATATCTATGTGACCGGCAGTAATGCAAAATTCTTATCCAAAGACATTATCACCGAATTTAGAGGTCGAGGGTATGAAATAAAAATGTATCCTTTGAGCTTCAGCGAATACATGACAGCATATCCCGGTACTAAGCAAGCGGGATTCTATGACTATATGCTATACGGCGGATTGCCGCAAATCCTAACGTATAAAACTGAAGAACAAAAAGTTAAATTCCTCAAAACGTTATTTGACGAAACATATATCAAGGATATCAAAGACCGCCACAAGATACGCAAAGATGCAGATTTGGAAGAGCTTATAGACACAATAGCATCAGGCATAGGCGCTCTTACGAATCCGGGGAAATTGGCAAACACGTTTAAAAGCGAGAAGAAATCGGCTATTTCTTATGACACCATTAAAGATTATATCGACTTCCTATGTGACTCTTTCCTAATCGAGAAAGCCACTCGCTATGATATCAAAGGCAAGAAGTATATCAATTCGCCATATAAATATTATTTTATGGACTTAGGATTGCGCAATGCTCGTCTTAATTTCAGACAGACTGAAAATAGTCACCTAATGGAGAATTTGATTTATAACGAACTGCGAGTGCGCGGTTTCAATGTTGATGTTGGAACAGTTACATCCATTTCTAAAGATGGAAACGGCTCACAACATCGTTCTACATTAGAAGTAGACTTCATCTGCAACCTCGGGAGCAAACGCTATTATATCCAATCGGCTTACAGAATGGAGTCTGAAGAAAAAATCAGGCAAGAACGCGCATCGCTACTCAAAATTAATGATTTCTTCAAGAAAATCATTATTGTAGGTGAGGAATGTCCTGTTACAAGAGACAGCCACGGCATTACAAGCATGAGTATTTATGATTTCCTATTAAATGACAACTCGTTGGAGTTATAATTGCAGTCTCACAAGCCGATTAACGGCGACCATTGGGGAAAAGTTTGGCTATGAGGTCAGGACGATGCAACTTCTGCAATGAGCGTATAATATCGACACGATATGTTTTGTCGTACCAGAAGAAATATTTGCGTTGGGCAAGTTTCTCTTCGGGACGTATCGCTGTGTAGACTTTCTGACCGGTATATGGGTCATAGCCGGTATAATACATCTCCGTCGCGACAGTCATAGGCGTAGGTGTGAAGTCCTGCACCTGTTCAAGGTGAAAGTTCAAATCCTTGGTCTCAACGGCGAGCAATGCCATATCTAACTCATGACATCCGGGGTGACTGGAAATAAAATATGGTATCAACTGCTGCTTCATATTGCAACGTCTGTTCACGTTGTCAAAGATGCGTTTGAAATCGTGGAATAGCTTGAATGAAGGTTTGCGCATCAACATAAGGACATCATCAGACGTATGCTCCGGCGCAACTTTCAGACGTCCTGACACGTGATTTTCAATCAATTCCTCGTTGTAGATACGATTAGTTCTGTCAATATTCTTATCACCTGTCGGGTGCATGGATAGGTCATAACGCACGCCGCTACCGACAAACGACTTCTTGACAGCGGGCAGTGCATCGACAGCATGATAGATATTCAGCAATTGACTGTGGTCGGTATTCAGATTTGGGCAAACAGCAGGATGCAAACAAGAGGGACGTTTACACTTGGCACACGCCGCCTTATTTTTGCCACCCATGCCATACATATTCGCCGACGGACCTCCGAGGTCGCTGATATACCCTTTAAAATCAGGCATCCGCGTCACTTGTTCAACTTCTCGCATTATTGAAGTCTTTGAACGCGAGGCGATAAACTTACCTTGGTGAGCGGATATCGTGCAGAAAGCACATCCGCCAAAGCAGCCACGGTGCATATTGACCGAATGACGTATCATCTCATAAGCCGGAATGCGTTTACCCTTATAACGCGGATGTGGCAATCGCGTGTAAGGCAAATCGAATGAAGCATCAATTTCGCCTTGCGTCATTGCCGGAAACATCGGATTTACCTTAACAACAACGCTACCATGACGTTGCCACAAGGTCAAGCCGCCATCGAGAGTATTGCTTTGTTGTTCAATATGTTTAAAATTAGCCGCTTGCAGTTTCTTATCACGCAAACAATCCTCATAAGAATTGAGTACGATATTATCGTCATCAGTAGCCTTCGGCATTTCATTTAGTGGTCGTATAACAACCGTTTGACGCAAATCAGTAATTTCACCTATTTTTTCTCCTGCATCAAGTCGACGAGCAAGCTCAAGTATGGTGTGCTCGCCCATGCCATAAGAAATCATATCAGCTTTTGAGTCAACAATGATAGATGGGCGCAGACGATCTTGCCAATAGTCATAATGTGACAGCCTACGGAGTGATGCCTCGATGCCTCCCGCAACAATAGGAACATCAGGGAATAAGTCTCTAAGTATCTGCGAGTAAACAATGGTCGGATAATCAGGACGCATACCGAACCTGCCATCAGGAGTGTAAGCATCATCAGAACGGCGACGACGCGCTGCCGTGTAATGGTTGACCATAGAATCCATCGCACCGGGAGAGATACCAAAGAACAAACGCGGTCGACCAAACTTGCGGAAGTCTCGCAAGTCGTCTCGCCAATTAGGTTGTGGCACAATAGCCACGCGATAACCGGCGGCCTGCAACGTGCGACCTATCACAGCCGCGCCAAACGCAGGATGATCTACATAAGCATCGCCCGAAAAAATAACAACGTCAACAGAGTCCCAACCGTGGGCTTGCATCTCCTTAACGGACGTAGGCAACCAATCAGTCGGTCTCAGACGATTGTAATCTATCATTTGCTCCATTATGAATACACTTGTGAAAATACTTGACTTGATATAATGGCAGGTCACACTGCGACCAACCACTATGCAAATTTACTCATTTTATTTGAATTCACGACACACCGACTCACTCATCGCGCACAAAAACGCCTCCGATAGTGAGAAAAGTTTAGCTTAAACTAAACTTTTCTGACTATTTATTTGTCTTTTCCACAAGAAAACAATAACTTTGCGACAAACTTTAAAGAAAATATTTATGAAAACAAATGGATGAATATTACAGAATTATTTTGAATGATGTCAACAATCCAAACTTTGATTTCTATTTATTATATAAGAACGGACGATGTTTTTTTGAAGAATTTGTCGATTCGTTAAAACAAAAATCTGATTTGGATGAGTTGGATAAGATACGAGCTCTTATGGACTCGGATATTAAACGGCTACCAAAAACAAAATTCAATCATATAATAGGAGGAAAAAATGACAGAAAAGACGTCTACGAATTTAAATCAAAGCATCTAAGAGTTTACGCTATAAAACGCGAACCCGATGTTTATCTTATTCTTGGCGGATATAAGAA
>CAYYAA010000074.1:0-10743 GCA_964469875.1 uncultured Bacteroides sp. | reverse complement strand
GCCGGGGCATCATTTCTCGCTATTTGTGCAAGTCGGCGAAAATTGCTATATTTGCACACGATATGGGACGTCTTTTATCTATAGATTTTGGCACGAAACGCTGCGGCATCGCTGTGACAGATACGCTGCGCATCGTCGCTAACGGCTTGACCACTGTGGCTACAGCTCAGCTCACTGAGTTTGTAACAAATTACATGAAGTCAGAACCTGTTGACGAGATTATCGTCGGCCTGCCGACAACCATGCGCGGCGAACCGTCTGACTCTATGCGCAAACTAACTCCGGTCATTAACCGCCTGCGCAAACTCGTCGCTCCTACTCCGGTTACATTCTTCGACGAACGTTTTACGTCAGTCTTGGCTCATCGCTCTATGATTGACGGTGGCATGAAAAAAATGGCACGCCGTGACAAAGCTATTGTAGACGAGATTTCGGCTACTATTATACTAAACGACTACCTACAAAGCAGAAATTATAACCAAAACTTTTGACACATATATTTTTTAGATGAAATTACCGATATACCTCTACGGACACCCGGTGCTCAGAGCAGAAAACGCTCCGGTTGCTAATGATTACCCCGAACTTGAGAAGCTCGTTGCTGATATGTTCAACACGATGTACGTCTCTGAAGGCGTAGGTCTCGCCGCTCCTCAAATCGGTCGTAACATCCGCCTCGTTGTTATCGACGCTGACCCCGTGGGCGAATCATTCCCGGAATGTGTCGGTCGCAAGTTCACGCTGATTAATCCGGTGGTTGAAGTTCTCGATGGTGACAAGGTGTCACGCGCCGAAGGCTGTCTCAGTCTGCCCGGATTGAGCGAGAATGTCAACCGCGTTGAGCACATCCGCCTCACTTGGTTTGACGAGAAGTTTGAGAAACATGAAGAGGAAATTTCAGGCTTCCTCGCGCGTATCGTTCAGCACGAATGTGACCACCTTGAGGGTACACTCTACATCGACCACATCTCTCCTATCCGCAAGCAGCTCATCAAGAGCAAGCTCAACAACATCGTACAAGGCAAGACTCGCGTGGACTATCCCGTGAAGTACGCTCCGCGCACTCGCAAATAATAAGATTTCAACTTTAATTCATCCTTAGCTTTTATGGCAGACGACAAGAAAGTTATCTTCTCGATGGTGGGTGTCTCCAAAATATACCCTCCTCAAAAGCAGGTGTTGAAAAACATCTACCTTTCATTCTTTTACGGTGCTAAAATCGGCATCATCGGTCTTAACGGCTCAGGTAAGTCTACACTTCTCAAAATCATTGCCGGCATTGACAAGGACTTTCAAGGCGAAGTCGTTTTCTCGCCCGGCTACTCTGTGGGCTACCTCGAACAAGAGCCTAAGCTCGACCCCGATAAGACCGTAATTGAGATTGTGCGCGAAGGCGTGCAGCCCATCATGGATTTGATTGCCGAGTTTGACAAGGTTAACGAGAGCTTCGGCGATCCAGATGTGCTCGAAGACCCCGACAAGATGGATGCTCTTATTGCTCGTCAAGCAGAGTTGCAAGATAAGCTCGATGCTGCCGACGCGTGGAACATTGATTCTAAACTTGAACGCGCCATGGATGCTCTCCAGTGTCCGCCGGATGACCAAGTCGTGAGCACTCTCTCAGGAGGTGAACGTCGTCGCGTTGCTCTATGTCGCTTGTTGCTGCAACAGCCCGATGTGCTCTTGCTTGATGAGCCGACCAACCACCTCGATGCAGAGTCTATCGACTGGCTTGAACAACATCTCCAACAATATCCGGGTACGGTCATCGCTATTACTCACGACCGCTACTTCCTCGACCATGTAGCAGGATGGATTCTCGAGCTCGACCGCGGCGAAGGTATTCCGTGGAAAGGCAATTACTCATCATGGCTTGACCAAAAGACCAAACGTATGGCGCTCGAAGAGAAGCAGGCAAGCAAACGCCGCAAGACTCTCGAACGCGAGCTTGAATGGGTAAGAATGGCGCCAAAGGCTCGCCAAGCTAAAGGCAAGGCTCGTCTGTCGTCTTATGACAAATTGCTCAACGAAGACCAAAAGCAAAAAGAGGAACGTCTCGAAATATTTATCCCTAACGGCCCGCGCCTCGGCAACAAGGTTATCGAAGCTCACGGCCTCGCAAAAGCATTCGGCAAGAAGCAGCTCTTCAAAGGCCTTGACTTCACCCTTCCGCCTAATGGCATTGTTGGCGTTATCGGTCCTAACGGCGCCGGTAAGACAACACTGTTCCGTCTTATCATGGGACAAGAGAAGCCCGATGCCGGAACATTTGACGTTGGTGAGACAGTGAAGATTGCTTATGTCGATCAAACGCACCACGACCTGCTTCCTGAACGCACCGTCTATGAAGTCATATCACAAGGTGTCGAATCATTCAGAATGGGTGGCAGAGACGTGAATGCTCGCGCCTATCTGTCTAAGTTCAACTTCACCGGTGCTGACCAAGAGAAGAAAATCGGCGTTCTCTCAGGTGGTGAGCGCAACCGCTTGCACCTCGCAATGGCTCTCAAAGAAGAAGGCAACGTGTTGCTGCTCGATGAGCCTACCAATGACATTGATGTCAACACGCTCCGCGCACTTGAAGAAGGTCTCGATGACTTTGCCGGATGTGCTGTTGTTGTCAGCCACGACCGCTGGTTCCTCGACCGCATTTGCACCCACATCCTCTCTTTTGAAGGTGATGGCGAAGTAGTTTACTACGAAGGCTCTTACTCAGACTATGAGGACTGGAAACGCGAGCGCAACGGTGGCAAAGAACCGCCACGCCGCCGCTACCGCAAATTGATGGAATAATCTCCGAAATATCTATCAGGGTATGTCAACTTAGGTGTTTTGACATACCCTGTTATTATTTTAAACAGACACCTGAACACAACCAAAATCACAAATCATGCTTTCTGACATTGAAATTGCACGCGCCACTAAGCTCAAGCCGATCTCTGAAATAGCTGAAGCTATTAACATCGACACTACCGAGCTTGAGACTTATGGCAAGTACATCGCCAAAATTCCTGTAAAACACGACTACACTCGCAAAGGTAAGCTCATACTTGTCACAGCAATCTCTGCCACCAAGTCAGGCATCGGCAAGACGACAGTCTCTATTGGTCTTGCTCTCGGTCTGAATAAAATAGGCAAAAGCGCTATCGTCACCCTGCGTGAGCCGTCACTCGGTCCGTGCTTCGGCATGAAAGGCGGAGCTGCCGGCGGTGGCTATGCCCAAGTCTTGCCTATGGAGAAAATCAACCTCCACTTCACCGGAGACTTCCACGCTATCACATCAGCGCATAACCTCATAGCTGCCATGCTTGACAACTATGTCTACCAACGCCGCAAAACAGGTTTCTCTTTCAAAGAGACTCTTTGGAAGCGCGTGCTCGATGTCAATGACCGCTCACTGCGCAACATCGTGACCGGTCTCGGCGCATCAACAGATGGCATACCTCGCCAAGCAGGTTTTGATATCACAGCAGCGTCAGAAATAATGGCAATACTTTGCCTTGCGGCAGACGAGGCTGATATGCGTGCTCGCATTAGCCGCATCGTCCTCGCCGTGAATCATGACGACACACTATTCACCGTTGACGACCTCGGCGCAACAGGCGCGGTAATGACTCTGTTGGCTGATGCCATTAAGCCTAATTTGGTGCAAACGACAGAGAACACACCGGCTATCATCCACGGCGGCCCGTTTGCAAATATTGCTCACGGTTGCAGCTCGGTAATCTCGACACGTGCCGGACTTGAGCTCTGCGATTATTGTATCACGGAAGCCGGATTTGGCGCTGACCTCGGTGCTGAGAAGTTTTATGACATTGTTGGTCGCACAAATGACCTCATGCCCGACCTCACTGTCATTGTTGCAACAGCATCAGGCTTGAAGTTCCACGGCGGTGCAGATGCCAACGCATTATTTACGCCCAATGTTGAAGCCGTGAAACAAGGTCTTGCAAATCTTAATAAGCACGTCTCCAACCTGCGCAAATTTGGTCAATCAGTGGTCGTTGTGCTGAACCGCTTCGCCTCAGACACCGACGAGGAGATACAAGCCATTCTCGACAACTGCAGCGACACACTCAATGCTCCGGCTGTTATTAACAACGCATTTGCATTAGGCGGTGACGGCGCAGTAGAGATGGCACAAATTATTGACAAATATATCCGCACAAATCCATCAGCTACGCCAACTTTCGCCTATAACCTTAACGACTCTATCGAGACTAAGATTGAAAAAGTTGCCCGCAATATCTATGGCGCAAAAGGCATCAATCTATCGTCAAAAGCGCTCAAAGGCATAGCTTTCGCCAAGAAAGCCGGATTGGAGAATGCCCCGATTTGTATCGCAAAGACACAGTTCTCATTCTCAGGTGACGCCAAGAAGTTGGGTGTGCCGACAGACTTTGAACTCGACATCAACGACATCGTAATTAATGCCGGAGCAAACATGATTGTAGTGATTGCCGGCAGCATCTTACGTCTTCCCGGATTACCCGCCCACCCGCAAGCCGAGAATATAGACTATCGTGACGGCGAGATTATCGGTCTAAGCTAACAAAAGACTGACCAAGCATAATTTATGCCCCGATTGAGCCAAGTATCGGGGCATAATTATTACATAAAAAATTATCGGGTTAAACTTTATTAAAATATCGCGAGTTTCAATATTATTTTATAAATTGCGACTGTTTTAGTAAAAACGATTATTTAAAAAGTTATACAGAACCTTAACTAACGCCTCATATATGTTTAAATCTAAATATTATCCGTGGGTTGTCGTTTGTTTGTTATGGGTAGTTGCACTGCTCAACTATATGGACAGACAGATGCTCTCGACCATGCAAAAATCAATAGGTTGCACAATCACAACGCTGCAAGACCCCGCCAACTTTGGTCGTCTTATGGCGATATTCCTATGGATATATGGCATCATGAGTCCGATATCGGGAGCAATAGCAGACCGCATCAGCCGCAAATGGCTTATCATCGGCTCGTTAGGCGTATGGTCAGCGGTAACGCTGCTCATGGGTTACTGTACGACTTTCAATCAGATTTACTGGCTAAGAGGTGTCATGGGCATCAGTGAGGCGCTATACATACCCGCCGCGTTGTCACTCATTACAGACTACTTTACCGGCGGCAGCCGCAGTCTCGCGATAGGCATACACATGACCGGTCTCTATATGGGACAAGCATTAGGCGGCTTCGGCGCGACAGCAGCCGAGTCATTCTCGTGGCAATCGACATTCCACACCTTTGGCTTGGTAGGCATTATCTACGCCGTTGTGTTGGCACTCTGCTTGCGCGAGAAACGTGGCAACGAGCGCGTGACGGTGACAGACAAGCCGAGCGCAGCGCCGACAACGACCTTGCGCAGTTTCTCAATGATATTCTCAAATATTGCCTTCTGGGTAATACTCTTCTTCTTCGCATCGTCATCATTTCCGGGATGGGCGACAAAGAATTGGCTGCCGACGCTCTATGCTGACAGCTTGAATATCTCAGCCACCGAAGCGGGTCCATTGGCAACATTTACCATTGCCTTCTCATCATTCATCGGAGTCCTTGTCGGAGGGCCGCTGTCAGACCGCTGGGTGCGTCGCAACGTCCGTGGTCGCATCTATACCAGTGCAATAGGTTTAGCTATGATGATACCGGCGTTGGTGCTTATAGGATTAGGACATAACATCGTCGCAGCCATATCAGCGGGACTATTCTTTGGCTTAGGCTATGGCATGTTTGACGCAAACAATATGCCGATACTCTGTCAGTTTGTTCCGTCACGCCAACGCGCGACAGCATACGGCGTAATGAACATGGTCGGAGTATTCGCCGGAGCCGCCGTGACCGAAATACTCGGCAACTGGGCAAAGCAAGGCAATCTTGGTTTGGGCTTTGCTTTAATGGCGGGAATACTTATTGTGGCACTCGCCTTGCAGCTCATCGTACTCAAACCGACAACAGATAATATGCAATAAATCATCAATCAAAACTCAATATAAACAATGAACGAAAAAATCATAGGGCTTATCGACGCCCCCTTCACTCCGATGAAAGCTAACGGAGACGTTAACCTCGAACCGATACCGGCATACGCTGCCATGCTTGCAAAAAATGGTCTCAAAGGCGTATTTATCAACGGTTCGTCAGGTGAAGGATATATGCTCACGACAGAAGAGCGCAAACAATTAGCCGAAAAGTGGGTTGCATCAGTGCCACAAGGCTTCAAGGTTATCGTTCACGTTGGCAGTTGCTGCTTGCGCGACAGCGTAGAGTTAGCACGCCACGCCGCCGAAATCGGTGCTTGGGGCATCGGTTCAATGGCGCCTCCATTCCCGAAAATCGGCAGAATTGAAGAATTGGTTAAATACTGCGAAGCAATAGCAGCGGCAGCTCCGGAGCTACCGTTCTACTACTACCACATTCCGGCATTCAACGGAGCATACCTTCCGATGCTCGACTTGCTCAAAGCCGTAGACGGTCGCATTCCCAACTTTGCCGGCATCAAATACACCTTTGAGAGTCTATACGAATACAATCAATGTCGTCTCTACAAAGACGGCAAATATGATATGTTGCACGGTCAAGATGAGACAATCCTCCCCTCTTTGGCACAAGGAGGCGCACAAGGTGGCATCGGTGGCACAACCAACTACAATGGTCGTGAGCTCACCGGCATCATTGAGGCATGGAAGGCAGGCGACATCGAGACTGCGCGAGAGAAACAAAACTTCTCACAAGCCGTTATCAACGTCATCTGCAACTACAGAGGCAATATCGTTGGCGGCAAACGCATAATGAAGCTCATCGGTCTCGACCTCGGTCCGAACCGTGTACCTTTCCGCAATATTACAGACGAAGAAGAAGCCGGGCTTAAAGCCGAGCTTGAGGCTATCGGATTCTTTGAACGCTGCAATAAATTCTAATAAGACAGTGATGTCTAAAATTACCTCTTACTCAGTCTTTTAACCCCGGAACTTATTTGTATGGCAGATTTGGATTTTTTGAGACGATGTAGTGACCAATATCTCAATCAATTGGTAGACAACATCATGCCCTTCTGGCTACAGCATGGACTTGACCAAGTCAACGGCGGAGTCTACACGTGCCTTGACCGCGACGGCACACTGATGGATACAACAAAATCAGTGTGGTTTCAAGGTCGCTTCGGCTATGTAGCAGCTGCGGCTTATAATATGATAGACAAACGCTCGGAGTGGCTTGTAGCATCAAAAAGCTGCATAGACTTCATCGAGAAGCACTGTATAGACACAGACGGTCACATGTTTTTCACTGTGACCGCCGACGGTCAAGGCATTCAGAAACGTCGCTATGTCTTTTCGGAATGTTTCGCCGTCATTGCAATGGCAGAATACTCTGTTGCCACCGGTGACAAGCATTATGCACAACGCGCATACGAAATTTTCAGCAACATGATAGCGATGTTGGAGTCACCGACATTCCTGCCGCCCAAGACAACGGTTGCGGCAATCGGCCACTCTATCACTATGATGTTGGTCAATGTTGCTCTTGTATTGAAACAAGTGTGCGATGCGCCTGAGCTTGATGCTCAAATCGACAAGTCGATAGATATTATTTCTACAAAATTGCTTCATCCCGAATTTGAGACGATACTCGAATCAGTGACACCTGACGGTCAACTCATTGACACCTGTGCAGGTCGCACAATCAACCCCGGACACTGCATAGAGACAGGATGGTTTATCCTCGCCTTGGCGCGTTCTCGCTCTTGGGACAAGAAGCTCGTGAAGCTCGGCACAACCATTATTGACTGGGCATGGAAATGGGGCTGGGACGAGCCATACGGCGGCATGATTAACTTCCGCGACTGCCGCAACTTCCCGCCGCAAGACTATTCGCAAGATATGAAATTCTGGTGGCCGCAATGCGAGGCTATTATTTCGAGCCTATACGCATACGTTGCGACCGGCGATGAGAAATATCTCGAAATGCACCGCAAAGCCCATGAATATGCCTTCCGTGTCTTTGCCGACAAAGAGTTTGGCGAATGGTATGGTTACCTGCACCGTGACGGCACAGTTGCTCAGCCTGCAAAAGGCAATATCTTTAAAGGTCCGTTCCACGTGCCGCGCATGATGATAGTTGCTCATGGTCTTTGTAACGAAATACTTCAAAATGCTCAATGAGACGATTAATTAATAGTATGTTAGTAGCAATGTCAGCCGCAACGATTAATGTCGCTGCGGCTGATAATATCGTTGTCATGCCACATGCTACGTCAGACAACGCCGGATATAACAAAGGCGTATCTGCGATGTTTGCAGGTGAGATTGATAATCAACTCATTATCGCCGGAGGGGCAAACTTTCCGGAGACACCAGCTGCAGAAGGAGGCACAAAGGTCTACTATAATGACATTTTTTTGCTCCAAGATTCGACATGGCACAAGGCAGGAAAGTTGACTGTTCCAACGGCTTACGGCATGAGTGCATCAGTCGGCAATGCCATAGTTATGATTGGCGGCGCAAATGCCGACGGTTCACTATCGAGCGTCAACCGTCTCACCGTTGTCTCAGCTGACAGCGTTACAGTTAGCCCTATGCCATCTCTGCCATATCCGCTGCAAGAAGGTGCTGCTGCAGTTGTGGGCAAGAATATCTATATCCTCGGCGGACTATCAGACGGTAAAGCCATGAGCGATATACTAATGTTAGACACAGCCTTGCCCGACAGCGGTTGGGTTAAAGTTGCAACGATGCCCGAACCGCTTGCGCAGCCTATAGCCTCGGTCAGTGGCGATAAAATCTACTTCTGGGGCGGCTATAACAAAGTGCAAAATCGTTCATCATTTAAAGGCTACAAATTTGACCCGACAACGCGACAAGTCAAAGAGATAGCGACACATCCACAAGGTGGCACTTTCACCGGTGCAACGGCTATAACGGTGGCTCACGGCGAAGTGCTGATTTTTGGCGGCGTTGACCGTCAGACGTTTGACAATGCGTTGAAACTGCCGAAAGAAAAGACTGCCGAATACCTCTCACAGCCCGTAGAGAATTATAAATTTCAGCGCAGCGTATGGTACTATATGCCGGACTACAATTATTGGTTTTTCTCAGAGCGGGATGAGCGATTTGCGCGAGCGGGAGCTATGGCTGTTCGCACAGATAACGGCACATACCTTATCGGCGGCGAGATAAAGCCGGGAGTCCGCACGCCTGAAATACTCCTTATTCAATACTACAAATAAAACGATATGAAGCAGGTCTTTACGCTTTTCATTGCCCTCTTACTCACAATAACGACAGTCAGAGCCGGTGTGCTCAGAGTCGCTGATATTTACACCGACCACATGGTGCTCCAACGCGACAAAGCGCTGACAATCACAGGCACGGCAGATGCCGGAGAGGTCGTGACGGTGCAGTTTGCAGGCAAGAAGGCTAAAGCTACAGCTTCAGCCTTTGACGGCTCGTGGTCTGTGACATTACCGCCGCTATCAGCATCAGCCAAGCCTGCGCAATTGCTTATCAAGACAAAAGATAGCAGTTTGACATTCAACGATATACTTGTCGGTGATGTGTGGCTGTGCTCCGGTCAGTCAAATATGGCATTTATGACCTATGAAAGCACGCCTGAAGAATATGCGGCACAGAAAGAATATGCGGCAACGGAGCACAACATACGTCTCTATGACATGAAAGCACGGTGGCTGACGGACAATGTTAGTTGGTCAGCATCGGCACTCGACTCAATCAATCGCCGTGAATACTTCGCGCCGACGTGTTGGCGCAAGACAGACCCAATCACAGCGGCATGGTTCTCAGCGATAGGTTTTGAGTTCGGCAGGGAGCTATGCGATTCGCTCAATGTTCCAATTGGCTTGATATGCAACGCAATCGGCGGTTCACCGACAGAGTCATGGGTTGACAGAAAGACCTTGCAATTTAATTTTCCTGATATACTTTACAACTTCGGTGACAACGAGATAATACAGCCGTGGGTGCGCGAGCGCGCGGCAAAAAACACGGCACGTTCTGCGACCAAAGCGCCGTCACATCCGTATAATCCGGCATACTTGTTTGAGGCGGGAATAGAGCCGTTAAAACAGTTTGCTATCAAGGGGGTAATTTGGTATCAAGGGGAGTCAAATGCTCACGATATCAAAGCGCATGAGCAGTTGTTCACACTACTCACATATAGCTGGCGCACCTTCTGGCATGATGAAAGACTACCGTTTGTATTCGTACAGTTATCAAGCATAAATCGCCCGACATGGCCGGAGTTCCGCGATAGCCAACGCCGTCTCGCTGAGAAAATTAGTGATTGCTATATGGCGGTAAGTTCTGATCTTGGGGATTCATTGAATGTGCATCCGCGGCGCAAGATTGCGGTTGGTCATCGTCTTGCGCGTCAAGCGCTTAACCATATCTATGGTCGCACGGATATCACACCGGAGGGGCCTGTGCCGACAACGGTACGTCGTGACGGTGATGCCATTTTGGTTATGTTTGAAAATGGCAATGGGCTGCACGCTGCTGATGGTAAGGCGATAGGTACATTTGAGCTATCAGACGAAAGTGGCGAGTTCAGAGCTGCGACAGCAACGGTGATTTCAGAGAGTACGCTCCGCGTCACCGCGGATGGTGTCACGTGTCCGAATGTTGTGCGTTATGGCTGGCAGCCATTCACACGTGCTAATTTGGTAAATTCAGACGAGCTACCAGCATCGACCTTCGAGTTCACAGTTCCGACAAGGTGACGCGT
>CAYYAA010000073.1:0-10776 GCA_964469875.1 uncultured Bacteroides sp. | reverse complement strand
CCCTCAACGGTTTTCAAGACCGCCGCAATCGACCACTCTGCCACCTCTCCAAAATATGTTTATTACTAATCGCCTTTGCGATTAACGGGTACAAAGTTAAGACGATTTTTTTTATCTTACAAATTTTAGAGCCTGCTTTTTGATTTTTCCCTTGTTTTTGGAATATTACGCAGACATTGTTGCCATTTTGGTTTATATGTATTTAGAACAGAGATTTTAAAATTTACTGATTATAATATAATAGTTTGAGTATCAGCTGTTTGTGGCAAATTGCTGCCATTTTGGAGAAATTATTGAAAGAAAAATGATATTATTTTATGGTTTTCTATTGCAAAATGATAATTAATATGTAACTTTGCCGACATAATATCACCAAATCATGGAAACTACATTATGTGTGGAATAGTTACAGCATTCGACATATCACAGGACACTTCAGTTTTGCGTCCTGAGATTCTAAAGATGTCTAAGAAAATTAGACACCGCGGGCCCGATTGGTCCGGCATCTATTGTGGAAAGAAAGCGATTCTTGCTCACGAGCGATTGTCTATCGTTGACCCTGAATCAGGCGGTCAACCATTATTCACTGCCGATCATAAAGTTATCTTGGCTGTCAATGGCGAGATTTACAATCACCGCGAGATAAGAGAACGCTATAAGGATAAGTATCAATTCTTGACAGGTAGCGATTGCGAGGTTATCCTCGCGCTTTATCGAGATAAAGGCCCTGACTTCCTCGAAGACCTTAATGGCATTTTTGCATTTGCACTCTATGACGAGGAGAACGATTTCTATATGGTGGCACGTGACCATATAGGTGTTATACCTTTGTATATGGGACTCGATGTTCACGGCCAGAGATATTTCGCTTCAGAGTTGAAAGCTCTTGAAGGTGTGTGCCACATTATCGAACCGTTCTTGCCCGGACACGTTTTTGATAGCAAAACTAAGCAACTAAGACGTTGGTATAAACGCTCATGGGAATCTTATGACGCAGTCAAAAACAACGATGCGTCACCGGCGAAGTTGCGTGAAGCTATTGAGGCTGCTGTTAAACGTCAGCTGATGAGCGATGTGCCTTATGGCGTATTGCTTTCAGGCGGTCTTGATTCGTCAATCATCTCGGCTATAGCTGCTAAATATGCCCGTAACCGTGTTGAAACAGATGGCGCCCAAGAGGCATATTGGCCGCGCCTTCACTCGTTTGCCGTTGGCCTAAAAGGTGCGCCGGATTTGATTGCTGCACGCAAAGTTGCAGAACACATCGGCTCTGTTCACCATGAGATTAACTATACCATTCAAGAAGGGCTTGACGCACTGCGTGATGTCATATATTATCTTGAAACTTATGACGTGACAACTGTGAGAGCATCGACTCCGATGTATTTACTCGCTCGAGTTATTAAATCTATGGGTATTAAAATGGTGCTGTCCGGCGAAGGTGCAGATGAGATTTTTGGAGGTTATCTTTACTTCCATAAGGCACCGAATGCACAAGCATTCCATGAAGAAACAATTCGCAAGTTATCCAAGCTACATCTCTATGACTGCCTACGTGCAAACAAAGCATTGTCGGCTTGGGGCGTCGAGGGTCGTGTGCCATTCCTCGATAAGGAGTTTATGGACGTAGCTATGACGCTTAATCCGGAAGCGAAGATGGCAAAAGACGGCAAAATTGAAAAATGGATTTTGCGCAAGGCCTGCGAAGACTTATTGCCGGAAAGCATTGCTTGGAGACAAAAAGAGCAATTTAGCGATGGCGTCGGCTATAGCTGGATTGATTCTCTTAAAGAATATACTTCTAAGGCCGTATCTGATGATATGATGGCTAATGCGGCAAAGCGTTTCCCCATTAATCCGCCGCAAAATAAAGAGGAGTACTATTATCGCACAATCTTTGAGGAACATTTCCCATCGGCAACTGCTGCCGCTTGCGTCCCGTCAGTTCCATCTGTTGCGTGCAGCACTGCTGAGGCGTTGGCATGGGATGAGTCCTTTAAAAATCTCAATGACCCGTCAGGGCGTGCTGTAAAAGCTGTGCATAATCAGGCATATTAATACTGCATAATTCTTGCAAAGTGCTGCGTTGACATTTTTTGTTAATGCAGCACTTTGTTCCTAAAAACATTACATTTGTACACAAAATCACTAATTTAGTCGATAATTTGTTAACCGTTGACGAATATCTAAACAAAAATACGTATATTTGCAATTTGTAATAACGGATATTCATACTTAACTACAAACTCATACTTAACTACAAACGATATGAAATTAGTAAAATTTTCAGTTATTGCCTTAATGGCAACCGCCCTTTTGTTCGGCGAAACTTCATGTAATATGTCAAACACCGCTAAAGGTGCTTTGGTAGGTGGTGGTAGTGGCGCTGCTGTTGGTGCCGGTGTCGGTGCTCTCCTTGGCAAAGGTAAAGGCGCAGTTATCGGTGCAGCTATCGGTACTGCTGTAGGTGCTACTGCAGGTACTCTTATTGGCAAGAAGATGGATAACCAAAAGAAAGAGCTCGAAGCTCAACTCGCTAACCAAGCTACAGTAGAATCAACTACAGATGCTAACGGTTTGCAAGCTATCAAGGTAACTTTTGAAGGTGGCATCCTCTTCGCAACAGGTAAATCAAACCTTAGCAGCCAAGCTCAAGCTGACCTCGCTAAGTTTGCTACTTCTTTGAACAACAATCCTGAAACAAACGTGAATGTTTACGGTTATACCGACAATACCGGTACACTTCAAGCTAACCAAACAGTATCAACCAACCGCGCAGCCGCTGTTCGTTCTTACTTGGTTAATCAAGGCGTATCTGGTTCACGTATCAGCTCTGAAGGCGTTGCAATGTCTGACTATGTAGCTTCTAACGACACTGAAGCAGGTCGCGCTCAAAACCGCCGCGTTGAAATCTATATCACAGCTAATGAGACAATGATTCAACAAGCTGAAGCAGGTACTTTGAAATAATCTGTTTCATAACAACCTTATTAAAGTGATGCGAGCTTGCCAATTTATCGGCAAGCTCGCATTTTATCGTTAGTTCGTGTCGTTAAAATTCGACACTAAGTTTGACGTTAATCTGTCGGCGTGTGAGATAATTTGGTACGGCGTATTGTATCTCGTTTACGTCAGTTACCCAATAGTATGAGCTTACATTGCTGATGTCAAATAAATTGAATACGTCAAAGCCTAACCAAACACTTTTGAAATGGCGCAAGAAATCGGTGCGCTTAGGCTCGCCGTCTGCCGATGGCGTTACCAAACCGTATGCCAAACCTACGTCAATACGTTTGTAGGCCGGGGCACGGAAATATCCTTTGTCGCGGCTGCTTCGCGGTGCTGTCGTTGGCAGTCCGTCAGAGAAGATGCCGCGTAAGTTGAATTTAATGCGTGGGTTGTTCGGGAAGTAGTCTGTGAAGAACATTGCAAAGCTATATCGCTGATCTGTTGGACGCGGCACGTTGACACCGTTGAGCTTCTCTTGTGTCTTCATTAGTGAGAAGCTAATCCATGAGTCGGTCCCTGCAACAAACTGTCCGAATAGTTTCATGTCAAGTCCGGTGGCAAAGCCATTGGTCTCGTTGACACCCGAATATACAACCTTTAAGTTGTCCACCTCGTATGGTATCAAGTTGCCGAGCAGTTTGTAGTATGCCTCTGTAGAGAATTTAAATGGTCGCTCGAAGGCGCGGAATGTGTAGTCCGTGCCGAATATAAAGTGAATACTACGTTGTGATTTAATCTCAGAGTTTAATCGTATGATTTGATTGCCGTCAGAGTCCTCGATTGGTTGACGGTATTCTTTGTAGAATGGCGATTGATAATAAAGACCTGTCGCAAAACGAAATGACCAGCGCGGAGAGGCATCAGGTATGAAGCCAACACTCGCACGTGGACTGAACAATAATTCTTTATTATAATCCCAATAAGACAAGCGCACACCACCGTTAATGCTGACATAACCTGCCGATGTTGCTAATTTGAAGTTGTCAAGTGCATAAAATGCAAGTCTGTTAGATGAAAGCTCATTGCGAGAATCAAGATTGTAGATGACCTTGACGGCATTTGGATCGTGTGGCAATGAGTAACCCGCTGAGTCACGAAGCTCCCACTCGCGTTCACGGTCATTAATAGATTCGTGATTAAAGTTTAATCCATAGCTGAAGTTGTGATGGCTGATGCCGGTGTTGCCGCGCAAGCCGAGAGAGAAAACAGATGCTTTCAAGCGGTTGCGTGAGTGCTCATGATAGCGACCAATGCCGAGTTCTCCGCCGACACCGTTGTCTCCTGATGTGCCGGCTTGGTCAAGCCAATACTCACCGGAGATGTCATAAGCTACAAGCTCATTGGTCAAGTAACCTGAGGCTAAAAGCGCTAAATCAGTTGACTTATTGGGCTTGAATCCTAATGTTAATGCACCGAAATATGTCTCAAAACGGTCTTTCTCTTGACCATCGAAATATACCGTAAACTGTTTTGCATCTGTCGAGGTGCCGAAGTTGGTCTGACGTGTTGACGGTACAAATCGGTAGTTGTTAATTGAAATATTACCTAAAAATGACAACTTCCATCGGCTGTCAATCTTGTAATTCATAAATGTTTGATAGTCAAAATATCGAGGGTCATATTCTCCTTTCTCGTCCATCGAACTGAGCAGCGATGAATTGCTCTTATATCGCAGACCGTGCAGTTGGTTGAACTTCTTAGAACTTGAGCCAATTGTTAAGCTACCACCAAGGAGTGATGCACTCGCTGCCCCCTCGAATGCTTCAGGCTCACGATATGTAATGTCAAGCGTACTTGACATCTTATCACCATATTGCGCAGAGAAGCCGCCGGTAGAGAATCCGATTGACCCTACCATATCCGGGTTGATAATACTTAGACCTTCTTGTTGACCGGAGCTAACCAATTGAGGACGATAGACCTCTATGCCGTTGATATATACGCTGTTTTCGTCATACGTGCCACCGCGCACGCTGTACTGACTCGACATCTCATTGCTCGAGTTCACGCCCGCCATTGTCGTCAGTAGTGATTCAACGCTACCGCCGCTGACGTCAGCCGCCATTTTGTAGCTGCTGTTATCAATCTTCTGAATCGTATTTGTTTGCTTTTGAAAATCAGTGACTTCAATAGCATTAAGAGCGTAAGTAGCCGGTGACATCTTTACGTTTACTGTCACATCTCCTTTTGGCTTAATGAGTTTGCGGTGTGCATCGTCATAACCGATGCAAGTAAAAACAAGGCGAATAGTGTCAGCGTCAGGCGCCGTAATCTTGAATTTACCGTCAAGACCGCCGGTTGTGCCAATCGCAGTTCCTGCTATCTTAACGGTCACAAACTCAAGCGGTTCATTGTTTTCGTCAGTAATCTGACCGTGGATGTTTACGCCGGCATGAATTGCCACTGTTGACACTATCGCGATGAAAATTGATAATATAATTGACTTAATCTGCATTTTTTCTAATTATGTCTAAACATATTAATAACGCGAAAGACGCAAAAAAATTATCTATCAACCACACTGAGGCCAAAATATTTGCTAACGATAAATTTTCATAGCTATTTTGTGAATATTTTATGCAAACCTGTGCGTTTCTATTAAAAAATCTAATTATCTTTGCACACCAAATTACCATTTTTTTTATGTCATGAGTGAAGATATCAATCAACCTAAAACCATCAAAAAGAAAGTATATAAAGAAGTTCGAGATTGTGTACTTATTGTGTTAGGAATGGCATTTTATGCTCTCGGATTTGTCGCATTCATCCTGCCGCACCACGTCGTCATTGGTGGAATGGCTGGTTTTAGTTCGTTGATTTTTTATGCAACCGGACAACATATACCAATTGCCGTTATTATGTATGTTTCAAACATAATACTCTTGGCATGTGGATTTAAATTTCTTGGGCGTGGATTTGTGTTGCGCACAATCTTTGGCTCTACTGTACTTTCGCTATTAATAGGCGCAATAGAACACTATTTCAATACCCATCCACCATTGATAACAGACCCGACAATGAGTGTCATTATGGGCGCAATGCTTTGCGGCGTTGGCATCGGGGTATATTATAGCCACCACGGCACGGCTGGAGGCACGGATATAGTTGCTGCAATAATGTCCAAACTTAGTAACGTCAGTGTCGGACATGTTATGATGGCAGTAGATATGACAATCGTTGCCTGCTCATTCCTTTTGCCTTTTGACGGGAATATTGAGGAACGCACACAGGTGCGCACACAGATAATCATCTACGGTTGGCTTTCTATATTTCTATACTCATTTATTACAGATAAATTTCTCAAGGAAGGAATGCAGACAATCCAGTTCATTATCATATCAGACAAGTGGACACAGATTGCACAACGCATCACCCATGAGACAGGCCGCGGCGTAACTACATGGCAAGGACAAGGCTTTTGGACCGGCGAAGACCGTCGCATGATGCTCGTATGGGCACGTAAAGCAAATGCCGAAGCTATAATGCGTATAGCACAAGATGAAGACCCGGACGCTTACATAACTCACTCCTATGTTAAACGTGTCTATGGCAATGGCTTTGACACTCTCACCGTTAAGCGCAAGAAATAGACGTCTCAAACATAAGTCCAATTATTTTGCGAATATGGCATTAAGTTCGGAATTGGTGAGGTTGCCAATCCAACTTTCACCGTTAGACACCGTCATGTCAGCCAACGTGCGTTTGTGCTGAATCATTTCATCTATCTTCTCTTCAAATGTGCCTTTGGTGATAAATCGGCAAACTTGCACGTTTTTGTGCTGCCCGATGCGATATGCACGGTCGGTCGCTTGTGCCTCTACTGCCGGGTTCCACCATAGATCATAGTGTATGACGTTTGTAGCCGCAGTGAGATTTAGACCTGTTCCGGCAGCTTTTAGCGATAAGATGAACACTTGGTCATTGCGATTGCTTTGGAAACGGTCTACCATTTCGTTTCGTTGTTTAACGGTGCAGCCGCCATGATAGAATAGTGGCTTACGACCAATGCGCTCGGTAATGTACTCAACCAAAAGGTCACCCATTTCACGATACTGCGTGAATATTAGCACTTTCTCTTTACTTTCGACAATTGCCTGTACCATGTCAAGCAGTATGATTGCTTTGCCTGAAAGTTGAACGCTATGATCACCGTTTTTAAGAAATTGTGCGGGGTGGTTGCAGACTTGTTTTAAAGATGTCAGCAGTTTTAATATCATTGTACTTCGTCTGAAGTTATCGTCTTCAGTTGTGATTTCTGCTAATTCTTTATCAATGATTGACTGGTATAATGCTGCTTGGTTTGGGGTTAACTCAATGTATTCGTTTCGTTCTATTTTGTCCGGTAGGTCGCTGATGATGCTCTTGTCTGTTTTAAGACGACGCATCATGAATGGTGAGGTGATTGCACGGAAGCGGTCGCAGATGATGCGATTGCCATCTCGTTGTATTGGGTTGGCAAAATTCTTCTTGAATTGTCTCTCAGAGCCGAGGTAACCTTTGTTTGCAAATTCCATTATACTCCAAAACTCTGCCAGTCGGTTTTCGACCGGTGTACCGCTCATGGCGATATGAGTCACGGCTGAAATTTGGCGCGCAGCTTTGCTTTGTGATGTGCCGTGATTCTTGATGTTTTGTGCTTCATCAATGACCATGACTGTCCATTTAATCTTTCTTAATAAGTCATTGTCTGAGCGCATTATGCCGTAGGATGTGAGTAGTATATCAGCGTCAAAATCGTGGATATCGCGGTTCGCACCGTGGTAGATGAACTCGCTTAGTGTAGGCGCAAATCGTTTGACTTCGCTAAGCCAATTATATAGTAGCCCGGTTGGTGCGACAACTATAAACTTTGAGTTCGGCGCTTCTTGCTTTGTTTTGAGTAGTAATGTGATGACTTGTAATGTCTTGCCAAGACCCATATCATCAGCGATTATCGAGCCGAATCCGATGCGCATATTTCGATATAGCCATGAATAGCCTCTTTCTTGGTATGGACGAAGTGTCGCATTCAGCCCTTTAGGTAACTCAATTTGTGCATTGTCTGTAAATTGCGCGATGAGTGCCTTAGCTTCATTTGTGAGTAGCACGGGACTTGTCTCGTATTCGCCGCTTAGAGCAATTTGCAGGAGTTGCATATTACTCAACTTTGGCGCGCTTTCAAAAGTATCATAAAGTTTGCGTAGGTCTGCTTCTGTAACATAGATATAGTGTTCTTTGAAGCGAATTAAACCTGTAGAATTGCGCACTAATTTGTGGAACTCTTGCATTGACACTTGTTGATTGCCTATTGCTACTACCCAATTAAAATTTAGCAAATCTTCGGCTGATAAGAACCCCTTTGTACTATCGCTACTTGCCGATATTCTTAAAGAGACTTTTGGATGAATAAGTTCTTTAAGAGATGTTGGCAGTATTACTTTTGCTTGCAGTAATTGCATCATTGGTATTGTCTCCAATAGCACAGGCAGAAGTGTGGTTGTAGTGAACTGAATGGGTTGTGTGGCCTTGTTGTCAATGTATGAGCTAATTTCAGGCAAGAATTCTGATAGTAGCAGAAATTCTTTCAGAATTGAATAACGAAACTGAGCGTAGGTTGAGCGGCTTAGCACTTGTGATAGCGGAGTAATCGCACCGCGACCGTTTTTGCGTTTTTCAACACCTAACGACATGACAAATTGACCGTCTTCTTTATCGTCAATAATGAAGACTGGACAATATTCGGTCTCTCCCAAAAATAACCGATCTGTCCACACGCGTATGCTGCCCGGAATTTCAGTCTCACCAACGCCTTTAAATTCCATTGTGTTGAGTTTAAAGAACATTTGTTCAACCTTCTGCATACAGCTTATATCAGTCAAACTGTCACGTATTATGCAGTTGATAATCAAAGACACCATCCATGTTGCTGAATCGCTGACACAGTGATTGTCATATTTCACAACTTCATCAGGAAAAATCTTTCGCAGTGCAGTTATGAGATCTGAAACTTCAGCACATAGCATAGCCGGTAACCAACGTATGTTGTAGATCTGACCATTAATATGAAATATCTGCGGCACAATTGCACCGTGTGTAATAATTTGCAAACTGAGACGTATAACTTTGTGCATCAACTCAACGTCTGCGCAGTAGTCGTCAATAGTCTCTTCATCAATTCGCAATATATTCATCATAAAGTCAGACAATGCGACATTACAAATTTTACTATCGTCAGTTGATATGTCTACGGTTGCTGTCATTGTTTCATTAAATAAAACTTCGACTGACTGTGCTTTAGATAAATCAATAACATTTGAATTTTCTGAGGTGAAATTACTTGCTAATATGGTAGCAGCATATTTACTCGCTCGCTTCAAGAGTTTGCTATATAGCGTATTGAAATCGCCTGTGCCATAGAATGTTGGGCTAGTAGGTAGAAAATTCAGTAAAACTTTGGATATATCGCGAAGTGTTGAATAGTCAGGCTGAAATGACGAATATTCAGCTGAGCGAGTCACCTTCTTGCTATTAACTGCAACCAAATCATTAAACTCAATAGGTTGTGTCATCTCCTGAGCATTCATTCTTATGCCGCGACTGCTCAATTCCTTTAATAAGTCAACACCATGCAGTTCAAACACCAAGAATGGATTATTGTCAATCTCATCACACAGCTTATAGATAACTGCCGCCAAGTGTTTGCATGGCACAGCCCAATCCGGACAAGTGCACTTCATTCCCAAATCATTCCAACGCTTCGGAAATAGGTTGAGACCTGCTTCAGCGGCTAAGTCTGATACTTTTGGCGACAATTCGCGGTTCATCAACATTGACAAAACAGATGGCTGATTTAGCAGCTTGTTAATCAGTTTGTCGATTTGCTCCTTGCTAAATTGTGGTATTTGTAGCGTTACCTTGTATGGTGAAGGTCGTGAACCTTGTACACGAGCCGATACCACGCCATCCTTGATTTTAGCTTCACGGACAGATCCATTACGGGCATAGCGTGCGCCGCGTGGAATGCGATTAGAGTAATCTATATGAGACAAGGCAGCGAGCCACTGTTCGCCCCACCATGTTTTGCCAAATATTGATGCCATATTCTAATAATAAGGACTTATTTTGCTTTAAGTTAGCTCGTGGATTACACCTCCATGCGTTTATCGCCGAAGTGAAGGGTAATGCCTACGCCTAAAGCGTTAAACGCCTTTGTCATTCTGCCGATTGACATATTACAGCCTTTCTCCATTTTAGACACCTGTGTTTTTTCAACACCTATCATTTCGCCGAACTGCGATTGTGTCAAGCCTTTGTATATGCGCGCCTGCCGCAAAGCCTCGCCGAAGTGAAAGGCGCGCATTTCGTTATCAATTTGTTTGTCGATAGCGTCACGTTCAGGCGTGCCGACCTTGCCAATGAGTTCGTCACGGACATCATCATAATCGATAAATTTTATTTCTTCCATAATCATTGATTTGCGTTAATGTAAATTTTACGAATTCTCTCAGCATGTTCTATTTCGCGTTTTGGCGTTTTAGATGTTTTTTTGACAAACCCGTGTGTTGCGACTATCAGCGAGTGTTCATCAACATCGAAGAAAGCAAGTAACCTGATATATTGCTTATTATACAGCGTCCGAAACTCCCATATGTTTTTGGTGAGCTTTTTGAATAGCTCTGCATTTATCATACCCTGACGGACTTTCTGTATGTTGTTATCGACCTTGAGGTATGCGTCATGTGGCAACGCGTGGATAAATTCATTTGCTTCTGGTAGAAGTCTAACTTT
>CAYYAA010000072.1:0-11032 GCA_964469875.1 uncultured Bacteroides sp. | reverse complement strand
CTCACTATCACTATTAAACCTTTCGCCCCGATTTTGTTTCATTTTGTAATCAACGCGCCCTTTTTCTGTTAAATTTAGCGTTAATTTAAGTAAACTTAGTGTGACTTTGCTATATTTTTCATACTTTTACGCCACAAAGATTTATATATCCTCTTAAACCAATCTAAAATCGTATTGCATGAGAAAATCTTTACTCTTTACCGTTGCCCTTACATTTGCAACATCCCTCTCTCTTAATGCTAAAAACCAAGTTTACACCTTCGGCGAATTAGGTGGCACCGTTTACGGCGTCTCACATAATGGCAAATACGTTGTCGGTGGTGATGACGATGACAATGTAGGTTTTATTTGGCTATCTGACGACCCAGAAAACATCACAACAATTAAAGACTGTGTCATGCACGCCGCTTCTAACGACGGTGTCATTGTCGGCTCTTTCTACGAATCAGGTGGTTACACCTCCAAAGCCGGCTACTATGTTGACGGCGAATGGTATGCACTACCTCTCAGCGACGACCTCATCGGCGAATCATTCGCTATGTCAATATCCTCTGATGGCAAATACATCGGCGGTTACCAATTCACATACTACGCTCAATCCGAAACTGGCGGTCGATACTACCCCTGCCGCTGGGTGCGCGACGACTTTGGTGAATACCAACTCGAAATGTATAACAACATCACGTTACCCGATCACCAAGGATTTGCTACTGGCACTATTACCGAAGACGGTCGCATCCTCGCAGGTCAAGTTTTCTGTGGCTTCGGATCTCGCGTCCCCGCCATGCTTATTGACGGCGAATTTGTAATGTTCAACAAACTCGAAATCAAAAACGAACCATGGTACTACAAAGGCGAAATCTATGGATACTCAGATAACACTTACATCGACGGATTCAAAGACTACTCTTCTACTGATTGCTTCTATGGCTCGTTCCTCTCTGTTGACATATACGGCAACTTCTACGGCACTCGCACTCGCGCTACTAACGTGAAAGAGGACGGCTCTGGAACTTTGCTGCATGGCGGTTTTATTTATAACAAAGAATCAGACACTTGGACCGACGGAACTCCCGGCAGCCAAGGCACCTCATACTACTGCGGTATCAACGGCAACTACATCTCAACTACTAACGGTGGTCTCGTTGTTGATGGCGTAACTTATGACTTGGTAGACTACTTCGGCCTCGATTTCAACAAATCCGTTGCAGGTCTTGCCGCTTACTCTGATGATGAAACCGTTTCCGGCGGTACTTCTCTCGTTTACTTTGAAGGTACAGGCGAATATCTCGGCGAGCCTTTCTTCATCAAATTTGACAAACCCGTAACCGGCGTTAATGACATCGTAAAGAACACAAGCAACGCAAAAATCTCTACCGTTGACGGCAAAATTGTCGTTACAGGCGCTGACAAAGTTGCTATCTATAATACTTACGGTCAACTCGTTAGCAATAAAGCCGTTAGCTCTCTCCCCGGCGGTATATATATCGTTAAAGCTGACAACACCACAGCAAAAGTCGCAGTTAAATAACACGACCTCCGCATGAAGAAATCTACGTTAAGACCTCTAATTCTCGCGCTACTGCCGATGACAACTTTATCATTGGCAGCAGCCGACTATTATACCAACGATTTCAACAGCATTTCTGCGGCAATGAAGCTCATCGACGGTGACAGTACGACGCTCAGTGAGTATCACTACAAGAAGCTCGACCTCACCAAAGCATGGGTTGCCGGTCAAGTTGGCTCTCACGGATTCGCTGCTCTCAGCCTCAGTCACACTTATGATGACAACGCCCCGGCTCAAGACAACTGGCTCATCACTCCCGCTGTTGAAGTCAACTCTGACGAGGCTTGCGTCTACTGGCAAGCCCGCGGTCTTGACCCGAACTTCGCCGAGAGTTACCGCGTTATGGTCAGCACTGACGACGGCGAGACTTTCTCTGAATTGTTCAGCACATCTGCCGAATCAACCGTATGGACTTCCCGCATTGTCTCTTTAGCTGGCTATGTCGGTCAGAAAGTTCGCATAGCTTTTGTCTGCACAAGTGCCAACAAATTTATCCTCGCTATTGATAAACTCCGCATCGGTGTCCCCGCTGAAATCGAGTCTTATGCTGTAAACCATACACCTCACTTCATCGGCAATCAAAGTGAAGTCGCAGTCTCTGCCACTATGACAAACGTCGGCAAGAGTCTGAGCTCGGCGTCAATCGTCCTCCTCTCTGATGGTGGCATTGTTGACAGCGTCGAGCTTCCCTCAGGTTTTAAATCAGGGCAAACTGTCGATGTCAATTTGACTCTACCTATCAGCTTGAACGAGGCTAAAGAATACTCAGTTTGGGTTAAGGATAACGTCAGCGGCGATATGGTCGCATCATTTAGCGACAATGTCATCAGCTCTTACTTCGCGCGTAAAGTCTTGGTGGATAAAGCGACTGCTACTTGGTGCAACACTTGCCCGTCAGGCGAAATTATCCTCCAACACCTTGAAGAGAAATATGGCGATGAGATTATCACTCTCTCCACTCACACCGGTGACGTGATGACACAAGGTGACTATTTCAGCAATCTCGGATTCTCATCCATACCCAACTTCATCATCAATCGCAACAGTGCAACAAAAAGTAGCTCAAATGCTTTCTTCGACACCGAGGCTTACTCTCCAACCATCGCATCAATAGTTCTATCTGCTACAGTTGGCTCAAACAACGCTTTAAGCCTGCACTGTGACACTCGTTTTGCAGAAGCTCTCGACAACTCTGCCGACAACTATCGCATCGCTTACACTTTCACGCGCAACTACCACGACCCGGATGACGTCGGCAATATTCAACGCAACTCAGCGCTGACAAGTGCGGCTGAACAATATCTTTACATGCCTGAATATATTTTTGCAGACATGATGTATTTTGAAAACGTAACGGTTGATGCCACCTGCGCATTCTCAGGTCTCGCCGGCAGCTTGCCAAAGGATATAGCAGCCTATACTGACTATTCTTATGACAAGACTATCACATTGCCGTCAAAGATTGAAAGCCTTGACAATGCCCGTCTCGTCGCTTACATCCTAAACACTGAGACAGGATATGTCTACAACGCCGAATGTATCGACCTCGCCAAGCTCTCAGCAGTCAACTCTGTGATGATTGACAGTGCAGATGACAATTTCAGCATTAACGGTCGCAATATCAATTTGAACTTCGCCAACACGTCAGGCGACTACAAGTTGACTGTCTACACCCTCGACGGTCGCGCAGTTTATCGTCAAGCAGATGCGGCAACGTCTAACGCCACTGCAAACCTCGGCTCTTTAGCTCGCGGTCTTTACATCGTCACCATCCAACATGGTGCTAACAAATATTCTCGCAAAATCTCTTTACAATAACCACTAACATAATTGTTAATTCATGAAAATCGCTACTTTTTCCAAACCTTTGGCAGCGTTTGCTATGTCAGCAATCGCATTCGCTGCAAGTGCAGGTATTGAAGTGACTGAGGTTTCTCCCGAACAAGGAGATGTCGGTTCACTCCAGTCAGTAACAATCAGCCTCTCTGCTGCTGCAACAAATTCGAGTTTCTCATTCATCACCGTCACCGACGCTGATAACAACTCGTATGCTTACACTGCTGAGGCTAACAGCCGCAGAGCTACTCTTACCGTCACCCTTGACGAAGAAATTACTACTGCAGGCGCTTACACAGTGACTATTCCGGCAGGTAAGTTAAGCTGTATGTCAGGCGAAACAAATGATGAGATTGTACTCAAATACAATGTCACCGGCGAGTCTGAGGCTGCTACAAGCAAATTTACTTGGGGCACTCCCGACCCGGAACCCGGAACAGTAAAATCTTTCGGCACGTCTATCAACATTCCTTACACTACCACTGAATCTATCGCTGTTAACAATGTAGACACTAAAGGTGCTAAAGTTGTAGGTCCTGAAGGCGAAATTGACTACAATCAGATTGTCATCGGTTCTCGCAGCCAAAAGGTTACTATCAAACTTAACGAGGAAATTTCTGCTGCCGGTACTTACACCATCACCATCCCCGAAGGTTGGGCTGTAAATACATCAGGCGCTGGCGTTAGCCCTGAGCTCTCTTTCTCTTACACTATCGAAGAAGCTCTCGCTACTCCCGACTTCATGACATTCCCCGAAGCTGAAGAGGATCAGCCTTCATTGAGCACTATCCGTCTTTATATGCCCGAAGTTAACGACTTCTCTTTTGATTATGAAGAAACAGGCAATGCTGATTTAGCTTATGCTATCGTTACTAAAGACGGCGCTAAAGTTACTCAAGGCTTGCTCGAAGCCGGCTCTTTGACAATGGGCATACAAACTATCAACACCATCGACATCAATTTGGATAAGACCATTGCTGAAGCAGGCGTTTACACAGTGACAATCCCGCAAGGCGCTGTTATCAACAATGAGACAGGTGAAGCTCTTGGCGAATTTGTTATCACATACAACGTAGTAGGTCTCGCAACTCCTAACTACACCGTTTCTCCCGACCCCGAAGCTACTCTTGAAGCTCTCAGCGGTGCTATCCAAGTAACATATACTGACTTTGAGAAAGTAGGCTTCAGCAATGGCCCGTTCATGGTTGCTGTTAAGGACGCTGAAGGCGAAACTGTTGGCTCATTCGAGGCTTCTATCCCCGGCTTCAAGAACATCGTTCAAATCGAAATTGATGAGGAAGATGCTATCACAGCTTCAGGCAACTACTACCTCACAATCCCCGCAGGCGCTGTTTATGGCCTCGCTACAACTGACGAAGGCGAAGACACTATGCTCGGCGCTGTTGACTTGACATTCTTCGTTGGTAAAGACTTCAAGGCTACTATCGACCCCGCTGAAGGAGTTGTTGAATCTCTCAGCGAATTTACTGTAACTTTTGCTGACGCTGAAAAGGTTAAAGCATCTGACGAAGCTCGTCCTGCTGATTATCCTTACTACGCTACTGTTAGCGAAGACGGTACTATCAAGAAAGTTAAACAAATGACAGCTTACGCTTGGGGCACAAGCAATACTATCACCCTCAAAATTTCAGGCGAGGCTGTAACCGAAGCAGGTAACTACGCAATCGTTGTTCCCGCCGCTTTCTATACTGTTGACGGCTACCAAGTTAAAGACGACCTCAAGTTCTTCTATACTATCGAAGCTCAAGCTCCTAAGTTCTACTGCGACTTCAAGTTTATCAATGTTGAAGAAGATGAAACTTATGAAAGCCTCGACAAGATCGAATTTGAATTCGTTGCTGTTGATGAAAATTGGGAACCCATCACTGAAGGTATCACTTACAAACACGACTCAAGCTCAGCTCCGAAACTCGCTCTTCTCAACGAAGACGGTTCTGCAATTGTAGAATACAATGCCGGTACAATCACAGGCACTGACCCGCACCTCATCTGGAGCTCTTACTATGGCGTTTCAACAAATGGTATGTATCTCTTCACTATCCCCGAAGGCTACATGACACTCACTGATGCTAACGGCAACGTCGTTAAGAGCGATGAAATAATGGCTATGTTCATCCTCGAGAAATCACAAGATACTGACGGCGTTAGCTCAATCAAGGTTGACCTCGTTAAGGACAACGCCATCTACAACCTCAACGGTGTTAAGATGAATGTTGAATCTTCAAAACTTCCTGCCGGCATTTACATCGTAAACGGCAAGAAAGTCGTTATCAAATAAGATAAACTAAACTCACGATTATTTCCCCTACCACGAACTGCGCCGTAGGGGAAATAATTGTTTTTAATAAACCACACATGACCAAATTTTTACTATCACTTGGCTTAGTTGCTTGTCTCGCTCCCTCGCTAAACGCTGAGACTGTATTATTCTCTGAAGATTTTAACGATGACTACAGCGCATCGTTCCCTTACATCTATGATGTAGATGACCTCGAGCCCGCGACTAAAGTTCGCGCCCTGTTCCTCGGCTCTGACGGCACTTATAAACCATGGTGGCATCTCAAAGACTCAAGCGCTTCAACTGACCGCTTTATCGGTAGCCACTCTTGCTATACTACAGCCGGAGCAAGTAGCGACTGGCTCGGCTCGTGTGCTATTAACATACCCACGACCGATTTTAAATTGACTTTCGGCGCGCAATCTTACACTTTCACTAAAGACGAAAACAAGCTCAGCAGCCTCTGGCTTTTCATCACAGAAGCTCCGCTTGACAAAAACAATTTACCGACCGAGCCGACACAGGTCTGGGAAAAAGTTCCTGTCGGCAATTCCTACGATGACCTCGAAGGCGACTTCACAACTTACGAAGTTGACCTCAGTCAGTACGCAGGTAAAACAATCTATCTCAACTTTGCAAACCTCAATGAGGATAAAGATATACTCTGTCTCGACAACATCAAAGTGTCACGCATCGACATCGCCGAGATTGCAGTGCAACCTTATGACCAATATGTCACCTCTGACACATACAGCATCTCTGTAGAGCTGTCCAACACCACAGAGCAAAATCTCACCAACTGGGTGATCGAATTTAAAGACGCTAACGGAACTCAAACTGAGGACGGCGAAATCCTTGCCCCCGGTGACAAACAAACATATACCTTCACAAGCGCTATCGCTCCCGACCAAGTGATGAACTTCAGCGTGAAACTTTATGGCGAAAACCGCGACGAGACTACTGAGACTGGAACAGTGAGCCGTCTCACATTCACACCGCTTCATAAAATCTTGGTTGAAGAATCGACCGGTATGTGGTGCGGTTGGTGTCCCGCCGGTATGCACTTGATTGAATCAATGAACGAAGACGAGGAGATGAGCAAATATGTTGTGCCTGTCTCTGTCCATGTCGGCAACGACAATATGTCAATGCCCACCTATGGCGTTAACCTCGGTGCCGGCAGCAATGCTCCGCTATTCTTTGTCAACCGCACAAATGTCGGCGCTCCTTCTGCAACATACGACTACCAATTTGACAAGACACGCACAGGCTCTATCGCAAAATACATCGTTGACCAACACGAACTCACAACAACCCTCGGCGTGGAAGTTGAAGGCGAATGGGTAATTAACGGCGCTGACACCACAGCAATCAAATGTCGCGCTAAAGTGACACCGGCACTCTCTAACAAGAATGCAAACTATCGCATTGGTTTCATCCTCACAGAGAACAATGTCGGGCTTGACAACAACGCATATTTCGTACAACGCAACTACCTCACAGGCGGTACTGACAAAAATTATATCTTCCCATGGTCAGAGCTTCCCGAATATAATGCTAACCTGAGATACAACGAAGTAGCTCGCGAGATTGACAACTTCAAAGGCTTGACCGGCTCACTCCCGACAGAACTTAAAGCCGACCAAGAATACACCTACGATTACACAATGGAAATTCCGGATGCAGAAATCATTGCCTCTGACGGCACGCTTGCAGCGCCTGCCGTTCAACGTCAATTCTGCAACCTTATAGCCTTTGTAATCGACAGTGAAACAGGCTCAATAGTCAATGTAGACTCATATCCGATGAGCGAAGTTGCACAAAATCACTTCACAGCTGAGATGTACTACAAGATGACAGGAGTCAGTGACATCATGATTGACAACGACAACACCCCTGCCGCATACTACAACCTTAACGGCATCCGTGTCAACCAAGACAAGCTCACCCCCGGCATTTACATCCTCCGTCAATCAGGCAAATCCACCAAAGTCATCATCAAATAACGATAAGACAAAAATCAGCAATAAAAATCCACGATGCAGTTAAGCCGCATCGTGGATTTTTTATTTATAGTCTGACGAGTGTGGCACTAATATTTTTGGAAAATAGGGATGGATGTATTACTTTTGCCTTGAAAAGAATTTAACACCATGACATACACAAAGATATTACTTAAATCACTAATGCTGATTGTCTGCGGACAGTTGGCTCTTGCCAATGATTATAGGCCTACGATAGATTTATCCGGAGAATGGATGTGTCGCTATGGAGCGGATAGTGCAGCTGTGACGCTACCGGGAACAACAGACACTAATCATATCGGCATATTGGCAAATCGCACTGACGAGACGACTCATCTGACACGACTGCGCTCTTATGTCGGCGAAGCGACTTACTCGCGCTCCGTCACTATCCCTGCGGACTGGAAAGGTCATAACATTAGTTTGCAGCTCGGACGTAGTAAGCCGGCGCGTGTATATGTTGACGGCAATTTTGCTGCGGCAGATTCATCAGTGTCAACCGGCTACAATTTTGACCTTAGCAAGCAGCTAACGCCGGGGAAACATCGCATAGACATCATCGTTGATAACAGTGGCAAGTCAGTGCCGGAGCAACTTTTGGGTAGTTCGCACGCCTACACTGAAGACACGCAGACCAATTGGAACGGCATAATCGGTGGTATTAAGCTGACGGCAGTAAATAAGCTAAACATCAGCAGCCTCAATATCATTGGCAACGCTTCTCAAAAGAGCCTCGTGATAGATGTAGGTATAAACGGCAAAGTCTCAAAAAAATCACGCTTAGAGGTCGCAATTTCACCTTATGGCAAAGATAATTACCGCACAATCTACTCTGCGCCATTGGAGCGCAACGGCTGCACGACAATAGCATGGTCAGATACAACGTTAAAGTTGTGGAGCGAGTTTCATCCGACACTTTACACTGTTAGAGCAGAGATAGTCGGCAGCGATGCTGTGGAGCAAACGATAGGATTGCGTGATTTTGGCATTGCCGACAAACACTTCACTGTCAATGGACATAAGACCTATCTCCGCGGCAAGCATGACGCTTGTGTGTTCCCATTGACAGCACATACGCCAATGGATTTTGTGGAGTGGCAACGCTACTTCCGCATCTGCAAACAATATGGTATCAATCATGTACGCTTCCACTCGTGGTGTCCTCCTGAGGCTTGCTTCCTTGCCGCCGATGTCGAGGGCGTCTATTTGCAGCCTGAGTTGCCGTTCTGGGGCGATTTTAACAAAGTTGATGCACGACTTATGTCATACTTACTAAGCGAGGGTAAACGTATCATTGAGACCTACAGTCATCATCCGTCATTTGTGATGATGGCACTCGGCAATGAGCTATGGGGCGATATAGAGTCGATGAAACGCTTCACTGACAGCTTCCGCAGCATTAATGACAGATTGCTCTACACATTTGGCTCTAACTATTATCTCGGTTATCAAGGATGCAAGCCGGGAATGGACTTTTTTGTCACCTGCCGCAACGGTGGCGAGGCATGGGGCAGTTACAACACACATACGCGCGGCTCGTTCTCTTTTGCCGATGCTTATGACGGAGGTATTATCAACCATTTTGCGCCCAATACGGTAATGACACTTGATGAAGGCTGTCGCACGTCTGAGATGCCTATAATCAGTCATGAGACAGGGCAATTTCAATCATATCCCGATTATAAGGAGATACGCAAATATTACGGTGTGCTTTATCCTTATAATCTCGAAACATTTAGAGAACGCCTACAGTCAGCGGGAATGTTAGACCAAGCTGAGGACTTCCATGCTGCATCCGGGGCATGGAGCGCGTTATTATACAAAACAGATATAGAGTTGGATTTGCGCACGTCAGAGATGGCAGGTTTTCAGCTTCTTGACCTTCAAGATTATCCCGGGCAGGGCAGTGCCTATATTGGCATCCTTGACGCATTTATGGATTCAAAGGAATATATACCGGCAAAAGCATGGCGCGGCTTCTGCTCGTCGGTAGTTCCGCTGTTCATCACTGAGAAATTCTGTTATGAAGCCGGCGAAAAAATTCGCGGTACTGTCAAGTTGGCAAATTATAGTGAGACTGATTTGAGCGGCAAATCGTTAACATGGAGCATTACAGACAATGACAAGAAGGTCATATCTGCCGGGGAGCTAAGCGTTCCGTCTGACAATATCGGACTTAGCGAGTTGGGGGCAATATGTGTTGACTATTGCAACAACAAGACAGCCTCTCAGTTGACACTTGAATTGACAATCTGCGGCAATACAAATAGCTATACGATTTGGACCTACCCAAGTGAGCCGATAGATGCTTCGCTTGAAAAAGGTATTATCATTACCGACAAGTTTAATGAAGATATTGCAGACAAGCTCAATCGTGGTGCGAAAGTACTCTTTATGCCTGACAGCACGCAGTTGTCAGATAAGACGATAGAGCCACTGTTTCAGACTGATTATTGGAATTATCGAATGTTCCGCACGATTTGCGAGAACAATAAGAAGGCAGTTTCGCCGGGGACATTGGGATTGTTGATAGATAATACACATCCGATTTTCAGAGATTTTCCGACTGAGTATCACACCAACCTGCAATGGTTCTCAATCATCAAGGCATCGCGCTCGCTGATACTTGACAATGCTCCTGCGGGTTATCGACCGATAGTGCAAACGATTGACAATGTAGAGCGAAATCATAAGTTGGGCTTGATATTTGAGTTCAGTGTAGGCAGTGGTAAATTGTTGCTGTGCATGTCACAATTGCGCACAATACTCGACCGGCCGGAGGCGCGTCAGCTTTATCGAGGTATATTGAAGTATATGCAATCAGAAGAGTTTGCGCCCAAGACCGAGCTCAGCGTGGAGCAGCTAAATGATATATTTAGGTCAGCTGTTCGTAAGGCACAGCTCGAAGATCTCAATAATATTTCATTTTGATATAAAACAAAAACAGCCACACTCGATAGCATGGATTATCAAGTGTGGCTGTTTTTGTTGGCTGTAGTCTGCGTGTGCGACGTGTCTACCAAGGTCACCGGAGTGTATTAAGGCTTGTAGCCCCCGAGCAGGTCATCCGTCGCGCTGTGCCGCGTCCACCAAGGCACCCTAAGTGTATTAAAGTTGACGCTCCCGAGTGGGTCATCCGGCACGAAAAGGCTGCACCTTTGCAGTCTTACATTTACTCACAACCTGCTTCCGTGTTCGTTCAGTTGTCAGGGTAAATGTTGGAGTTTATGGAAGTGTTTTCAATGTTCGTTTTTTGTCTCGAGACGTTGCAAAGTTACAACCGCGAAGTGCCGAAATGAGTAG
>CAYYAA010000071.1:0-11306 GCA_964469875.1 uncultured Bacteroides sp. | reverse complement strand
AAAAAACACGAGGCGGTCTCACGACGCCCCGTATCTAAATACACAATTATCTATAAAACAACTATTTAATCTTCTACCTTGAATTTGGTACGAGTACAGAAGGACAATCATACCCCGAAAGCTCTAAGGCCTCAAAGCACAACTGCACGAAGGCGTTTCCGCGATTCCATGCGAAAAGTAAAATCATACGTGGGATTAAGAATTAGATAATACTTGGCTTTGGTTTCTTAGCTCTTTCGTGTGCAAAGGTAGTGATAATTTAATAGGCATAGCATTATAATGAGTTAAAGTTTGTCAATTTGGTGGATTTGTGGCTGTATTGTAAAAAAATGACAGAATTTAAGTCTCTAATTCTTAAAATCGTAAGCGTATTGTCATAGGAACGGCACAATTATTGGGGCAATGATAGCTGTAAGTGTGCCGTTGAAGATTATTCCGAGTCCGGAGTATGCTCCATAGCGGTCGCTGATTTTTGTTGCTTCTGACGTACCGACGGCGTGAGCGGCTGTACCCATAGCGAGGCTTTGTGAGATGGGGTTTGTTATGCCACAAAGGCGCATGAGTTTAAAGCCAATCATTGAGCCGAAAACGCCGACCATTATGACAATGGCAGCTGTCAAGGGTGGAATGCCGCCTAATGATTTTGTTACCTCGATAGCGATGGGTGTTGTTACGGACTTTGGAGCGAGTGAGAGCACGACGGGCTCTGCGGCGCCGAGAAGGCGTGCGATATAGACGGCAGAGATGATGCCGATGACGCAGCCGACGACTTCGGATATTAGTATGATTGAGAGTTGTCTTTTTATTGAAGATAGTTGACGGTATAGCGGGAGGCCGAGGGCAACGATTGCGGGTTTAAGCCAGAATTCGATGTATCGCCCACCCTCTTGGTATGATGAATAGTCAACTTTTCCGACCTTTAGGAAGACGATAAGAGCGAGCATTGTGAGGAGTAGCGGATTGAGCAAGAGAGAGCGAGTGCGGCCTTGGAGATGTTTAGCCAAGCAGTAGACGACGAAGGTCAGTGTGGCATAAAGGAGGCTATTTTCGATTGTTGGCATGGCGGCGGAGCAATTGGTGAACAAAAGCTGTGGCAAGCATTACGATGATAGTGCTGACGACAGAAGTAATGACAATGGCGATGAGGTTGTTCTCTATAAGGTCGAGATAGAGCATAAGTCCGACACCGGCAGGGATAAAGAAGAAGCCGAGGTTTGCGAGTAAGACTTTGCTTATTTTATCGACATGGCGAGGTTTGACGACCTTTAGTTGTAGCATCAGCGTAAGGAAGAGCATACCGATGATGCTACCGGGGATTTTGCATCCGGTCAGACTGACAACAGCTTCACCCACCAAGAGGCAGATGAAGATAACGGCGCATTGTATGAGCATAGGTGATGTGAGATTGGTTAGTTAGGGGTTGAATTAAAGCACTGCGGCGACTTCTTTGAAAGCGTAAGAGGATTGTGCACCTGAACGGTCTTCGAGTGTCAGTATTCCCATTGGAGATATGTCAATGATGCGAGCATCAAATTGGCGTGACGTTGAGGCTTCGATGTAAGGGAAGAAACCGTCGCCACGCCAGAGGCGTGCCATGTAGTCAGCGCGGAGAGTTTCGACTTCGACATCTTGCTCGTATGTGCTAAGAGCTGTGACGATTTCAGAGGCGAGTTGCTGCATTAGCTCAGTGAGGTTATATTCGGTGTTGGTGAGTTGAGCGAGAGAGACCGGATTAGGAGCGTCACTGAGGAAGCGTTTCTGATTGACATTTAGACCAACACCGACGATAGAGCGTGCGAGCAGTGAGTCAGAGAGTGTGTTTTCAATCAAAATACCGCAAATCTTTTTGTCTCCGACATAGATGTCATTGGGCCACTTGATAGCTACATTTTCAACATATCGGTCGAGGACATTGACGATAGCGAGAGAGACGAGCATAGAGAGCTCGAACTGACGACGAGCGCTGATGCGCTGAGGGCGCAAGAGCATAGAGAAAGTGAGGTTTTGACCCGGCTCTGCTTCCCAAGAGTTGCCGCGTTGGCCACGACCGGCAGTCTGAGCCTTAGTGACTATGACATATCCGTGGGGCGCATCGGGGAGAGAGGTCAATAAAGTATTAGTGGACTGACAAGAGTCAATCCACTCAATTTGGGGGCAATTATTTGTTTGCATCTTAATCGTTAATGATAATGTCACGAGACTTGTCGTCGTTAACACGAATCTCGACGCGGACTGTGTCATCGGGCAATAGGTCCTCAATGCGTTCAGGCCATTCGAGGAGACAAAGCGCACCGGAGTCGAAATAATCCTCGATGCCGATTTCGAGAGCCTCCTCAATGTTCTCGAGACGATAGAGGTCAAAGTGATAGATAAGTTCAGCCGTAGTCTCAGAGCGATACTCGTTGACGATAGCGAAAGAGGGAGAATTAGCCTCCTCGGCATCAACGCCGAGAGCTTGGCACAAAGCGCTAATAAAAGTTGTTTTACCAGCACCCATTTCGCCGTTGAAAGCGTAGATAGTGCGGTCGTCCATCAGACCGACAAACTCTTTAGCGGCAGCGGGGAGAGCTTCGATTGAGGGTAGATGTATTGTTTTCATATAAACACAATTATTATTTTCCGGTCAACGTAATCAGCGGGACAAGCATTTCTTCGAGAGAGATGCCGCCATGCTGGAACGTGTCGGTATAGTATTGAACATAGTAGTTGTAGTTATTAGGATATGCGAAGAAGTCGCGACCTGTTGCGAAGATGTAAGTCGAAGAGACATTAGGGGCGGGCAAGCCGAAGCGTTGCGGCGTTTTAATTTCAAAGACTTGCTTCGGGTTGTAGCTAAGATTTTTACCGAGCTTATAACGGAGATTGGTGTTTGTATTCTTGTCGCCAATAACCTTGATAGGATTGTCAACGCGGATAGTACCGTGGTCGGTTGTGAGGATAATCTTATAACCGGATTCGGCGATGCGCTTGAACAACTCGAGAGCCGAAGAGTGACGGAACCACGACTCAGTGAGAGAACGGTAAGCGGCATTAGTCGAAGCTAATTCGCGTATCATTTTTGACTCAGTACGCGCGTGGGAGAGCATATCAATGAAGTTTAGGACAATGACATTGAGGTCGTTGTTTTCAAGCTGAGCGAAGTCGCGCAGCAACCTTTCGCCTTGAGCGCTGTCATTAATTTTGTTGTAAGAGAAGCGACACTTGCGGCGATAACGCTCAAACTGCGTAGCGATAAGAGGCGACTCGTTGAGGTTTTTGCCTTCCTCCTCATCCTCGTCCACCCACAACTCGGGGAACATGCGGGCAATATCCGAAGGCATTAAGCCGGAGAAAATGGCATTGCGGGCATATTGAGTAGCCGTTGGGAGGATGGTGGTGTAAAGACTTTCTTCGATGGTGAACAAGTCAGCGAGCATAGGCTGAATCGTGCGCCACTGGTCCAAGCGGAAATTATCAATGAGGATAAAGAAAACCTTCTCGCCGGCATCGAGCAGAGGGAAAACCTTTCGGGAGAAAATCTGATTGCTCATCAGAGGATGATCATCGCTGTCACGCTCGACCCACTTCTCGTAGTTGCGTTTAACCCACTTGCCGAACTCGGAGTTAGCCTCGACCTTTTGCATATCGAGCAATTGGTCCATATTAGTGTCCGTTGCAGCTAATTCCATTTCGCGGTAGACGAGTTTGCCATAAAGGTCATACCAGTCATCAATAGACGATGCGCTGTTGATAAGTTGAGAGATAGTGGCGAACTCTTGGCGATAGTCACGCGTAGCCTGTTCAGAGACAAGTTTGTCGCTGTGTAATATTTTTTTGATAGCCAACAAAATCTGATTTGGGTTGACCGGCTTAATGAGGTAATCAGCGATTTTGCTGCCCACCGCTTGGTCCATGATGTTCTCCTCCTCGCTTTTAGTAATCATAATAACGGGCAAGTGAGGCATAGACTGCTTGATAAGCGAAAGTGTTTCGAGGCCGGTCAAGCCCGGCATATTCTCATCAAGGATAATGAGGTCAAAGGGCTGCGCCTCGACCAAATCGAGGGCATCCCTGCCGTTGTTTGCTGTCGTGACATTGTAACCCTTGTTGCGCAAGAATAAGATATGCGGCTTCAAGAGGTCAATTTCATCGTCAGCCCAAAGGATGTTGTATGGTTGTTGAGTCATAATAAGAGAGAGTTAAAAATCAAATAAGGGGTCATCGCCCTCGCTGCCGCCGTAGTTGTCGGGGTTGTCAGACTTCGCAGGGTTGTTGGACTTTTCAGCCTGCTGCGGGCTGAGAGTAGCGGGACTTGACTCATCAGAAGACTCCGTATCGGGCAAAGGCTCGGATAAGTCGTGGCTTTCCGATTCCGCTTCCGGTAGAGTTTCGATTTCAGTCATAGGCAATAATCCGGCTTGAGCATCGACATAATTTTGCTCTTCCAAATAACGGAAATATTCTTCAAATGATCGCCCTTCGTTCATAAGTTTTTTGAAGTTTTCATCACTTATAACAATCGGGCGGACACCAGCGGGGAGTTTGAAGTCCTGCGAAGCCGCCATGACTCGGCGATAGTGATTAAGCTCGTCCATATTCTCAAAGCCGCTTATGACAATCATGCCGAGGCGACCGAAGTTCATCTGTTCGAGTTCAAAATCTTTGACAACAAAAGAGCGGAAGTTGTGACGAGCAATTTCAAAGAGCAAAGCATTAGAAGAGACTTGGTCAGTAGCAAAAGACATGATTAGCAATTGCTTAGTGTTAGGATTGAGGTCAAAGTCAAGCGGCTCACCGTCGCCACCGGCGATAGAGTCGTTAGACAATCTCAAATCCCAGACCATGCCACGCATATTTGTTGCGGCAGTTTGCAGCTTTCTGCCTTGCGCCATGCCCTTGAGCCAAGCCGAAGCATAAGGCGCGAGGTCAGTGTCGGGATAACGCTCCAACATTTCGCGCAGCGTAGCGTTGAACTCGTCAGGTTTATGCTCCGTTACATAAGTCAAAGCCTGAAGGAACATAAACTTAGGCATCAAAGGACTGAGCGGATAATTCTCAGACATATTCTTGTAAGCATCATGCACGGCAGCATTGCGATTGTTGAGATAATCGTCATAAGTCTGCTCATAAAGCTCATTTTGGCGAGTTTCCATAAGGCGCAAATTGTCGATATAAGCCGGGTCACGCATAGCAATGCCATACTTTGAATCAGCGAACTCAGTGAGTATCAACTGTCTATATTGCTCAGCCAAATCGCTACGATTTTCGCGCATATACATCAGATAGATGTTATAGTAGACATCCAAGCGATAAGTGTTGTCGGGATAGTCAGAGAGCAAGCGGTCAAACTCGGCTCGAGAAGAGTCGAAGTCCTCAAGTTTATCCTTCAGAATTACGCCCATATTGTAAAGTCCATCCTGAATGACCTCGTGAGCCGTAGCCTTTTGCTCGTCAGTTTCGGGAATCTGAGCGAGGTAATATTCAGGATAGTGCGGGTCGTTAGCGTGTTCAGCCGCTTCGCGTTGCTCGTCAGTCTGCTCAACAGTCGCAGTGTCTGCTTCTTGCGCCATACTATCATCCTCGTTATCACTGTCAGACGAATCAAACTCCTCGGTGTTAAACGAAGCCTTGTTGCGACGACGCCAGTTGTCTTCGAGCTTACGCGAGCCCCAACGGCGTTGGAACTCCGTTTTGCCGGAATTGCGTGTTGCGGTATTGTAGAAATACCACGAATTGTCGGTATTGAGGTTGAAAGTCGTCGGGTTGGACGAATTACTTTGGAGATTAGAACCATTAGCGGCTTGTTGCGCGAGATATTCTTCACGTTTAGCAGCCTCAGCCTCCTCCTTCTCCTTCTTTTTCAGGTCATCAATAATTTTGTTGATAACAGTCAATCTTTGTTCGGGAGTCATAGCAGCCAAACGCAACAAAGAATCTTGGAGATTTACATTTTGAGAATAGACAGCCAATTCGTCGAGGACATCACTGCGACGTTTTAGAGTCTGATAGTCGGGATAAGTCTCAGGGAGCAAAGGGACAGCCTCAGAATAGCACGGTTGCGCCTTTTCGTAGTTGCGCTGAGTGAAGTAGATACCGCCCAAAGTTATTTGGCTAATAGCCTTATCAACGCCCGATCGCGTGCTTTTTTCAGCGGCGAGGATGTAGTTCTCGACAGCGTGAGCCGTGTCGCCGCGAGTCATGTACAGATTGCCGATAGCATAATACACTTGGTCGAGATATTCCTTGTTGCGGTCAAACTTGGTCATACGCTTTAAGGCACGCACCTCCGGCTCTATGTCGCTACCCGTGTAGACCTCGCTCTGTTTGATGCGGGCATTGAACTTAGTGCGGTAAGAAGCCGAAGAAGAACTGCCGGCGCGTTTATAGGCTTGATAAGCGGCAGCCTTGTCACCGGTGCGGGTATATAGCTGACCGAGCAAGAAATTAAGGCGAATTTTTTGAGCATTCTTGGCGTATCTCAGAGCCTCGTTGAGGTAAGGGATAGCCGCGTCATAATTTTTACTTTTTATTTGGAAATCGGCGTAAGCGAAGTTATAGCGATATTTAAGTTCATTAGAGGTCAGAGCATCAGCCTTAATGCGTGTCAGAATAATCTCTGCTTCATATAGCCATTCGAGAGAGACATAAGACTGAGCCTGTAAAATTTTAGCTTCGGTTACAGTGTTAGGAAGCCACGTGAAGTGCTTGCTGATATAGAAAAAAGTCGAAGCAGCGCCGAGGAAGTCGCCGTTGTAATATTGGCTACGCCCCATCATGAGCCAAGCATTGTGCATGAATGGGTTATACTCATCACGTTTGAGCCAAGCCTTAAACTCGGCGTTGTTGCCCTTGCCGGACTTCTTGGCGGGTTTCTTTTTGATAGAGCGCAATTGGATAGCCTTTTGAGCCTTCTCGATAGAGCGCGTGAAGTCGCCGGTTGGTTGAGGCGCGAGTTTGTCACTTTTAGCTTCGACAGGGTGCATAAAGACCATACGGGAATAATCATCCTCATATTTAGCCTCCATGTCGCTCAAAGTCTCGCGATAATGAGTGTCGCCGTTGTAGTAGATGTTATATTTAGTGATAAAAGCCTGATAATGGCGAGTCGCCGCGTTGTTTTTGCGCGGGCTACACGCCGTCAAAACGGAAGCCATGATTAAGGCGACCGTCAACAGCTTTACGGAGATGCGATCAAAAGATATAGCCATATAAAATATAACGCTCCCGACGGCTTAATATTGCATTATTTAGCAGAGGGTTGAACCGGCGTACTGTTTTCGGGGGCAGTTGGATAAGCGATGCGCGAGTGGTACATAGTCATAAGCCGCTTGATGAAAGTGTCTTTGATAATCGTAACATCGCGATAAGCGAGAGTTGAGTTATTATGCAAGCCGTCATTTAACTGAGTGTCAATGATGCGATTAACGAGGTTAGTAATAGACTCGTTTGTGTACTCAGAGAGAGAACGGCTTGCAGCCTCTACCGCGTCAGCCATCATTAGCAGCGAGGTCTCGCGGCTGCGTGGGTTAGGGCCGGGATATGTGAATGGTTTGGGGTCAATGTGCTGTTCTTCAGGATGTTGTTTGCAGTAGTTGTAATAGAAGAACTTAGCTTGACCAGCGCCATGATGTTCGCGGATAAAATCCTTGATGACAGCGGGCAATCCCGCCTTGTCAGCACGTCGTAAGCCGTCAGTGACGTGACGAATAACAATCTCGGCACTCTTTTCGGGGGGCAGAGCATCGTGAGGATTAACGCCATGCTGATTTTCGGTGAAGAAAGCCGGGTTAGAGAGCTTGCCGATGTCGTGATACAAAGCACCTGTGCGGACAAGTTGCTCATTAGCATCAATGCGAGCAGCGGCATCAGCTGCGAGGTTGCTGACCGAAACACAGTGCTGGAATGTTCCGGGGCAGTCGTTGCTCAATTGACGCAACAATGGGTTGTTGATGTCAGCAAGTTCTATTAAAGTAACCTTAGAAGTGAAGCCAAATACGCGCTCAACGGCGAACATCAAGATGTAAGTCATAGACACCAATAAGGCATTAATCAAAAGCGCGACAGGCATCATCCACGCGAAACCTTCGAGAGTTCCGTTCAGCAAAAGTTCGAGAGAGAAATAAGCCACAATGTGAGCGCCGGCGACAAAAGCGGCAGTGCGCAAGAGCTGAGAGCGACGAATCAACTCCTTGAGCGAGTAAACGGCAGCGCAAGCAGCGCAGAATTGCAAGAATATAAATTCGAGCGGGAATGTCGTTATCGGTGCACAGATAAGAGTCTGAATGATTGCGGTATATAGCGCCGTTCTTGGGTCGAAGAACACTAAAACCAACACCGGCACAATCGTCATCGGCACGAGGTAAACGCCCGTTGTCGAGAAGTTGTTGACGAATGCGGCAAACAAGAAGAACAGCGTGATTAAGGAGTAAATAAAAATCAGAGCGCGATTGTTGGCATATATGCTTGGCACATAAGTATATAGATAGAACAGCATCGAAGCCAAAAGCATAGCTACATAAATTAGCTGACCAAAAATCATCACGATGTTGCTCTTTGTCTCCTTAGTTAACTGAGCCTCAATCATTTGCTCATAGGTCTTGAGGTTAGTGTAATCTTGAGGCGTAATTATCGTTCCTTTGTCAACGATGGTTTGTCCTTGCTGAATAACGCCACGGTCGGCGGTAAGTGTTTGATAATCATAATCAAAGAGACGCTTTGACTCTGTTTCGTTGTAGACGATATTCGGAGTAAGAAGTTCGGAAAGTTTGACCGTGGACATATAGCGACGCAACATTGGGTCAGAGACCGTAGAGTCGAGATATAAATAGACATCACGCGGCGACATGAAGTCAGCGGTAGACATTTCGCTGAGAATATTCTTATCGAGTATTCGCACCGCCGGGAGCGAGCCTTTCTCGATGCGGTCTTTAGTTGACTCATCGACCACGCCACTTGAGTAAGCGAGGCGCAAACCCGAAGCCAGACGAGAGGCGTAATCTGTGCCTGCAACTTTCGGCAAAGATTTTATGACCGAATCGACAACGAGCTGATGCAACTCGTAGACGGGAACGAAGCGTGCTTCGAGAGTGTCCTTAGCCTTGCGCAAGGTTGTAGAGTCGGGATGGATAGGGATGTCAAACGGAGCTATCAGCTTGGCATAATTCCACGGGCGACCTTCCTCGTAGTTATAACGAGAGGCTTGATGGTGTGGATAGAAATACACGATTATGATTGTAGCAATAAGAGCAATTACAATCTTGACAGAGATATCGCGTTTAAACATTATCTTTTTAAGGTTTTAGCTGACCGACGAGAGAGAGCAGGTCGGGAGGGTTATTGTATTCGAGTTGCAGAAGTTACACCTTCGATAGTACGTATATGTTCGCAGAGGTCATTAACAGCCTCAACATCGCTGACTCTGACCCAGAGGTCAGCGGAGAAGACTTCGCCGCTTGCCTCAATATTGAGCTTGCGAATGTCAATAGAGAGGTGAGTTGAAATCATTGATGTTAGTTCTTGAAGGATGCCGTGACGGTCGATGCCCTCCATGTGGACGTGAGCCAAGAACTTGCCTTCGACGGCTTCCCAACGGGTAGCGACGATGCGCGGGCCATAACCAGCCTTCAGCACCTGAGCTCGTGGGCAGTCCATTGAATGTATTTCTACTTCGCCTTCATCAGTAACAAAGCCGAGCACCTCGTCACCGGGGATAGGCGAACAGCAGCCTGCGAGTTTGAAGTTAGAGCCGTTCTCATCGTGATGGAGGACGTAGGTCTTCTTCATGTCAATCTTAGGCTTTGGAGCGGCTTCTGCGGCAGCAGCTTCGGCTTCGGCGCGTTTCTGAGCCTTTGACTTGCGACCAAGGCGCAGGATTTTGCGCACGATGCCATCCTTTTTAGCCTCGGCAGACTTGTGAAGCGACTTAACGAGGAAGTCGCCGAGCATAATCTCTTCAGACGCAAGCTGATAGCATAACTCATCGCGATTCAGCAGATGATAAGCGCCTAATATCTTGGTTATTACTTCATTATTATCGGGTATATCGTGAGCCTTCAGCCACTGAGCGAGGAGATCCTTTCCGTGGTTGATAAGCGGCTGACGGTTCTTGCGCAGAGCCTGTTTGAGGCGAGTTTTAGCTTTAGCCGTAACGAGGAAAGACTCCCACTCGGCTTTAGGCGTTTGAGTTCGGGAAGTGAGTACCTCAACTTGGTCACCGCTTGACAATTTGAAATTAAGCGGCAAGAGCTTGTGGTTAACTTTACCGGCGATGCAATGGTTGCCCAACTCGGAGTGGAGGGCATAAGCGGCATCGAGGACTGTCGCGCCGGAAGGCAGCGTGAGCAGTTCGCCTTTAGGGGTAAAGACAACTATTTCAGAGGCAAAGAGGTTAAGTTTGAGGGTATCAAGGAAATCAATAGCGCTTGGCTCCGGGTTATCGAGGATGTCTTTGATAGTTTGCAGCCATGCGTTAAGCTCAGATTCCTCATCGCCCTCACCGATTTTATACTTCCAGTGAGCAGCGAAACCCTTCTCAGCGATTTCGTCCATGCGACGGCTGCGGATTTGTACTTCCACCCAGTTGCCGTCGGGGCCCATGACCGTGAGGTGTAGGGCTTGGTAGCCATTGGCTTTAGGCGTAACAATCCAGTCGCGAGTGCGCTTTGGGTGTACACGATAGACATCAGTGATTGCGGTGTAAATGCTCCAACAGATAGCCTTTTCTTTTGATTGGTCGTCACATTCAAAAACGATGCGCACGGCATATAGGTCATAAACCTCCTCAAAAGGCAAGTGCTTAGACTCCATCTTGTTCCAGATAGAGTAGACAGATTTGAGGCGAGCTTTAGCCTCATATTGCAAGCCGAGCTCGTCGATTTTTTTCTTTATAGGGAGAGCGAAATCATCATAGGCACTGCGGCGACGCGCTTCGCTTTGCTTAATCTTCTCAGTGATGTCGGCATAAGCGGCGGGATGCTCATATTTAAAGCTGAGGTCTTCAAGCTCGGTTTTAATGGCGAAAAGACCGAGGCGGTGTGCGAGCGGGGCATATATGTAAAGCGTCTCGCCGGCGATTTTGTATTGTTTGCTTGGCGCCATAGAGCCGAGGGTTCTCATGTTGTGGAGGCGGTCAGCCATTTTGATAAGGACGACGCGAATATCCTCGCTCATTGTGAGCAAAAGTTTGCGGAAGTTTTCGGCTTGAGCAGACGCTTTGTCGCCGAAGATGCCGCCTGATATTTTAGTCAAGCCCTCGACGAGCTGAGCGATTTTCTTGCCGAAATTCTGTTCAATATCTTCGACCGTGTAGTCAGTATCCTCAACGACAT
>CAYYAA010000070.1:0-11309 GCA_964469875.1 uncultured Bacteroides sp. | reverse complement strand
ATAACCCGCTGATTTCTTATAATAGTAACCTGAAAGTAACTTAATATTTTTGCAGTAAGTTATTGCATATAAGCATAATAATTTATAAATTTGCATTTGTGCGATAAGCATAAAGTATTTCACTCTTAAAAAGTATCGTTATGAAAAGAACATCAGCAAACTCAGTTTATGCCGTAAAGAGCAGCGCACAAAGCTATCTTTGTGCATCAACAGTGTCTAATGCACCCGCAGGCGCTTGCGGTTCTGCATGTGGCGCAGGTGATGAAAAACCGGAGCCCAAACCCACTGCTTGCGGTTCTGCTTGCGGCGCAGGCGAGAAGTAATTCTGCCAAACATAAAAAGTTTCCCTCTGACTTGACTATTTTGTCACTGTCACCGGGAAACTTTTTATAATATGATTGAACGATATGGAATATTTTGCATTTCAATGGCATATAACAGACAGTTGCGACCAACGCTGCGAGCATTGTTACATCTTCTCTGAAGGGCATCCGCTGTTAGTGGAGATGGCTTATGACAAAGCTCAACACGTTGTGGAGGATTGTGTCGAAATGTGCAGACGCATGGAGCGACTGCCCTATTTTTACATCACCGGCGGCGACCCGATTCTACACCGCCGTTTTTGGGATATATTAGCACTTCTAAAAGATCGGGACATACCATTCACGATATTAGGCAATCCATTCCACCTCACAGACGACGTTTGTCAACGCTTACGTCAACTCGGATGCGAAAAATATCAATTATCACTTGACGGTATGCGCGAAACACATGACGCGATACGCAAGCCCGGCTCATTTGACACGACAATCCAAAAGATTGCAACGCTGCACCGTGCAGGAATACGTTGCGCCATTATGACTACCGTCTCCGGCACAAACATAAGCGAGATACCCGATATCATTGACCTCGTGGTTGAGAATAAGGTCGAAGTGTTTGCCTTTGGCAGATATTGCCCGACATCATTTGAGAAGAGCACACACATCGAGCCAACAGAATATCGCGACTTCCTCGACCGTATATGGCAGAAGTTCACACAGCACAAAGACAGCTCCACGACATTCAATCTCAAAGACCACCTATGGACACTTTATCTCTATGAGAAAGGACTGTTCAAGATACCTGAAAATGCCGATAAAGATACGATTTATGATGGATGTCACTGCGGAGACTGCCACATAACTATACTTCCCACAGGCGAAGTTTTAGCTTGTCGCCGCTTTGATAGCCCTATTGGCAACATCTTTAAGGAACACATCTATGATATTTATAACGGCGAAAAGATGAACTGCTATCGCTGTTTTGAGAAATTCAAAAAATGTACAAAATGCGAGCTCCTGCGCTTCTGCCGCGGTTGTCCTGCTGTCGCTTACGGCTACACCCACGACTTTTATGCCGCCGACCCGCAATGTTGGAAAGTTATAGACCATGAATGATGTTATAAAAAACATATTAGAACGGCGCACGATACGTCACTACGACTACCGACAAATTAGTGATGACGAATTGGAGCAGATACTGCAAGCAGGTCTGTACGCATCAACCGCCGGTGGCAGACAATTGCCGATAATGCTCGTATGCCAAGACCGTCAACTCAATGAGCGTCTCGGACGCATCAACCGTGCCGCCTTTGGCGCAGCAAATTCTGACGGCATACACTTTGTATCCGCCACACATAAAAGCATCGCAGATGATGATTCAATAAAGAGCGGTTTTTATGATGCCCCGACAGTGATTACAATTTTTGCGCCACGTCGCTGGCTTTATGGCATAAATGACTGCACGTCTGTGGCTGTCAATATGACCATAGCTGCATGGTCACTCGGCATTGGATGCTGCTATGTCAGCCGCGCTGAGGAGACATTTGACACCGACTTAGGCAAAGAAACAATGCGCAACTCAGGCATTGACCCCGAAGTTTATACGGCGCGTGTTTGCTTGACAGTAGGATATCCCGCCGGCGAGCCAGCTATCGCCAAGCCACGCAAGCCCGACCGCATCAGATTTATCAAGTGATAAATATTAGATTCTAATCATTTTAGCTAAAAAAATTAGTCCAATTGGCCTATTTGACCAATTGGACTAATTTTTTATTTACCGTCAATCTCGCGGAGTAGCTCGTCAACGGCGGCCTTGAGTTGTTGGTCATAACCGGTAACAACTACTGAGGGGTCGTTGGTGACTTTTATATCCGGCTCAAGCTGCTGATTTTCGAGAAATGAGCCATCGGGCAAACGATAACCGACAACCGGGATACCGTAAACTAAAGTCGGGTCTTGCATCGTCACCCAGTTGACGCTTGTCATAGTGCCGGGGACAGGCATACCTACCAACTTGCCGATGTTGCGATGTTTATATACCCACGGCGTGCCATGAGCATTTGAGTAGCAAGCCTCGCACATCAACATTATAGACGGCTTATTCCAACGGCGTGACGGCATATCACAGGTCTCTTTGCCGCGCACTTCTTGTGTGAAATATTTTTCGCCACTGAACAGGACTTCAATATCTTCGTGCAGGCGACCGCCACCGTTCCAACGGATGTCGATAACTATGCCTTCGCGGTCATTATATTTGCCAAGCACATCAGAGTAGACTTTGCGGAATGAATCATCGCCCATTGATTCGATATGGACATAACCGAGGCGGCCGTTGCTCCATTTGTCAACATCAGCAGCGCGATTTTTAACCCAACGGTCATAGAGTAAATCACTGACCGCATTTGCGCTTATCGGGAGGACTACTTCTTCATTACCAGCCTTGCCTGACGCATCGGTGTAGGTCACGAGGGTCTTTTGACCGGCGAGGTCGCAGAGCAGTTGCGAAAGGCTTTCGGTCGGAGTGATTTCCGTGCCATTGATTTTTGTAATGATACAGCCGGCAGTGAGCTTTGTGCGAGCATTGTCAAACGGGCCTTTGGCAAGAATCTCACTGACGCGCATACCTTTGCCGTCATAGTTGTAGTCATAGAGCAATCCAAGTGAAGCCGTGCGATCGGCATTGCTACCGACAGCGGCGCGGTATCGTCCTCCGGTGTGGCTGACATTAAGCTCACCGAGCCACTCACTAACGAGTTCGGCAAAATCATAGTTATTGTTAATGTATGGGAGGAACTTGCGGTAGGCTTTTGTCATAGCCGCCCAGTCAACGCCGTGCATTGTCTCGGTGTAGAAGCGTTCCTTCTCCTCACGCGCGATATTGTCAAACATAAACTCACGCTCAGCGGCATGGTCGAGTTTCATTGTTGAGCTGTAAGAAATATCTGTCAACTTGTCGCTTTTGGGGTCAAGTTTGCGCATTTCAGAGCCAAAGATAAACAGCGTCTTACCATCGGCAGAAGCGTCAAAGCTGCTACCTTGCGTTTTAGTAACCATCTCAAAGGAAGATTTACGTAAACCCACCTTCCATAAGCGATTACCGTCAACGCCGAGGACATAGAGATTCTCGTTATCATCGGTGAGAATTGCATCAGTGAGGTCTGATGACATCGGAGTGAGACGCACGATGCGGTCACAGATGCCGTCAAGCTCGACATTGATAGGCTCGACGCTATCCTTCTCTTTGTCAGCGTCTTTATCTTTGTCTTTCTTATCTTTTTTATCCTTGTCAGACTTATCGTCTTTCTTATCCTTCTTTTCGAGGTCCTTGCGTATTGCGTAATCCTCCTCAGAGAGCATATATTTATCATAAGCATCTTTGTTCATAAAGATAGCCATGACATCATATTGAGAACCCCAAGACGCATGATTGCGCATGCCATAACGCTCAGAGGCAAAGATAAGCATATTGCCATCGTGAGACCAGCGCGGCGAGCGGTCGAAGTAGCCGCTGTTGGTCAGGTTGGTCATTTCGCCGCTTTCGACATTTATTAAAGCGATGTCATAATAAGGGTCATGCTTACGGTCAACAATTTCGAGAGCTATCCAACGTGAATCCGGAGACCAAGTATAAGCGAAATCGCCGTCACGCTGTATATAGGTATCGCCATTGGTCAACTGATTTACCTTTTTAGTTGACATATCCATGACCATTAGCTTGTTGCGGTCAAGGATGAAGGCGAGTTTCTTGCCGTCAGGGGACATCTTAGCTCCGCTGCGCTCATGGCTGTCAGACTTGAACAAGGGCTTAATATCAATGGTAGTGGCATTTGCGAAGTTTGCTTCATCATCTTCACGAGCCATTTTTGCTTGATAGATATTGTATAAGCCGTCACATTGTGAAGTGAAAATCAGCGACTTTGAGTCATTGCTCCAACTGACTTCACCTTCAGCTTCGGGAGTCGAAGTGATTTGCTTTGTTGTTGAATATTCGACAGAGGTAACAAAGACATTGCCACGATAGATGAAAGCCACCGAATTACCGTCGGGCGAAGCGCTTGCAGAACGAGCACCGCCGCGCACAGCTATTTTGTCAATATCCTCAACATAATCGTCATTAAGGTCAATCTTGACTTTAGCCGGAGACTTGGCTCCATTGACAAGAGTGTAAATCTCACCGTCATAGGTGAAACACAAAGTGCCGTTATTAGAACGAGACAAGAATCTCACCGGGTGGGTTTTAAATTGAGTTACGGCAGTCGGATTAGACAAGTCACCTGCGGGAGCTGAGTAGACGTTAATAGGCAAATTGCCGCGCTCACTTAGGAAGTAGACCGTCTGCCCGGCATCAACAGGATTGAGGTCTTCACCTCCGCGGAGCGTAAGGTTGGTATGCTTGCCTGTTGCAAGGTCATAACGCCACACGTCGCGAGTAACAGATGAAGTGTGGTGCTTACGCCATTCATCCTCCATGCCCTTAACATCTTGATACAGAAAGCTCTTACCGTCGGCAGCCCATGAGAGGTAACGCGCCGGAGTAGCTAAGACCTGCGTAGTGTTACCGCCTTTGACGGGCACCTGATAAAGCTCAGTCAGACGGCCTGAAGGGAATAGCGCACTCTGCGCCGGGTCTTGTATAGCTGCTGAAAACATCACATATTTGCCGTCATAAGAGAACGCCTCCGGAATTTCAGATGCCGAATTATAAGTCAACCTCGTTGGCGCACCACCGCTAAGATTGACGATATATACATCATAATAGCCATTCTTATCAGAGGCATAGGCAATCTGTTTGCCGTCAGGACTCCAAATCGGATTAGCCTCATAATCAGTAGTAGAGGTCACTCTGACAGCCTCACCTCCGGCAGTAGGCACGCGCCAAATATCACCTTTATATGTAAACGCAATCTGCGAACCGTCAGGCGAAATTTTGACATCTCTGAGCCACATCGGAGTTATCGCGCTTGCGCTCAAAGGCAAGCCGACAGCTAATGTAATCAGTAGTTTCTTCATTTTATCGTGTTGATTGAGTTATAGTTATAATTGCAAATTTACGATTTAAATTTGAAAATAAAAAGATGCGCGATGCGCCAAAGCGCCCAATATTTTAACCTTTAAGCATTTAGAAAGAAAATGCTTAACTTTTTGCAATTTTTTATCCTTTAAAATTAAAAATATTTACGAATAATTGTGATTTTCCTAAATTAAATGATTACATTTGCAGCCGATTATCAAATGTAACACCAATACATTTACTCACGTTGCACGTAAATGACTGAAAAATATACATATAACGAGCCATTCACCCTCGAAAGCGGTGAGACATTGCCATGCCTTGAGATAGCATATAACACCTATGGGACGCTCAACGCAGACCGCAGCAATGTTATATGGGTTTGCCATGCCTTGACAGCTAACTCAGATGTCGCTGATTGGTGGCCACATACCGTAGAAAAAGGCTGTTTCCTTGACCCTGAAAAATGGTTCACTATATGTGCAAACTTCCTCGGCTCACATTACGGCACTACCGGTCCGCTCAGCGTTAACCCTAAGACAGGTCAACCGTGGTATGATACATTCCCAAGATTTACGGTACGTGACATGATTAGAGTGCATCAGCTTCTTGCACAGCATCTTGGCATCAAACACGTTAAGATGTTAATCGGCAGTTCAATAGGCGGATTTCAGTGTGTAGAATGGGCAATTATGCAGCCGGACTTCGCAGAGAATGTTGCGCTTATTGCCACCACTCCACGCACAAAGCCGTGGGCGTCAGCCTTTAACGAATCACAGCGTATGGCTATCGAGTGTGACCCAACCTATGGTGAACGAACACCGGAGGCTGGTCTCAAAGGTCTCGCCGTTGCGCGCAGCATAGCGCTTATGAGCTATCGCGGCGGCGCGGCTTATAACAAGACGCAAGAAGATCGCGGTGACGAAGCAGACTGCTTCACAAAGCGCGTAAACTCATATCAACGCTATCAAGGACAGAAGTTGCAACAGCGCTTCAATGCTTATTCTTATTATCGTCTGTCTCAAACAGTTGACTCACACGACATCACACGCGGTCGCGGAGATATGCAGACCGTGTTGTCACAAATCAAAGCGCACTGCCTTGTCGTAGCGATTACGTCAGATATTCTGTTCCCGCCCGAAGACCATGCAGAATTTGTAAAATACATACCTCAGACAGAATATCATCTGATAGATTCAGACTTCGGTCACGACGGTTTCCTTGTTGAGCACCAACAACTCAACGACATTATCCAACATTTTATGGCATAAAAATAGAGCACTCAGGCGAGTGTTGAAATTTTATTTGTTAAAATTTAGTTGCATAACAGACTATTGATTAGTATGTTATGTCAATTTCACAATGTTAAAAAGCACGTGGTGGCGATTTTGCTATCGAATTGCCTATGATATGGTAGTAACTTTGCAATGTGCAAAGGTGATATAAAGAAGTAAAATATTAATCTAATCTTAAATCTTATTATTATGGAAATCAGTAATCAATCAATTTTAGCTATTAAAGGTACATCAGTTGCGGTATGTTCGGCGATAAGCGCGGCTGTGATGCCAGTTATGCCCTATGGCGAGTTATGTACAACGATGATAATGGCAGACTGTGCCTCGGCATGGGCGCTATCGCGGCGTGTGAAGCGTAAAATGGCGGGAGAGCGAGATGTTGGCAAGTTTAGCTCACAACGCTTCGGGCGTGTTATAGTGACGTTAATGAAGACTTATGCGGCATTGCTAATGGCGCATCAAATTGACACGGTCATACTCGGAACGGGTCAGGTCAGTTGCATCAAATTTGTTGCGAGTGCGGTGTGTTTTTGGCAGGCATGGTCAGTGTTGGAGAATGAGTCATCGTGCAACGATTCGCGCTGGGCACGTATGGCACAGCGCTGGCTTATCGACAAGACTGAGCGTCATCTCGGCATTGACCTATCAGAAATGAAAGGTCGCCACGATTGATGCGCTCCACATCCTCGTGAGAGAGCCATCTGACGGAGTCATCACGTTTTAGCCATGTCAGTTGCTTTTTGGCATAGACACGTGTATTCTTTGCGATACGAGCCGTGGCTGTCGGCAAATCCATCGTACCGTCAAAGTATGCAAAGAGTTCTTTAAAGCCAACGGTATTGAGCGAATTGAGATGACGTAATGGGTAGACGCGTCGAGCTTCATCAATCATGCCGGCATGAAGCATCTTGTCAACACGGCGATTGATACGGTCAAACATTTCGTCACGTGGCAGGTCAATTGCGAGCTTCAGCACGTCAAAGTCGCGTTGTCTGCGCTGTCCGGTGCGAAGGGTTGAATATGGTTTACCGGCTTCGATAGTGATTTCGAGAGCATGAATTACGCGCTTCGGGTTTTGACGGTCAACTTGCTCAAAGTAGTCAGGGTCTGAGATTTGTAGCAGAGCATTGAGACCTTCCAAGCCATGTTGTTGATAAAGGTCGAGAACACGTTGACGTGTTGCCTCGCTGATTGTCGGCATTTCATCAATGCCGTTAACAACAGCATCGACATACATCATAGAGCCGCCACACATAACGGCGTAAGGTGTATGCGAAAAAAGACACGGCAACAGTTTGAGAACATCCGTCTCAAACTGTGCCGCGCTATAGTAGTCAGTTAGGCTAAGGGTACCAACAAAGTGATGAGGCACCGCCGCCAATTCGTCAGCCGTGGGTGCTGCTGTCGTAATTGGTATCTCGCGATAAAGTTGGCGCGAGTCGGCAGAGATTATCTCGCAACCGAGCTGACGCGCAATAGCGATTGATAGCGCTGTTTTGCCGGAGCCTGTCGGTCCGGTAACGACAATTAGCAGAGGACGGCTCATTGGCATTATTTCTTAGCTACGAGCTTTGCGATGTTAACAATGACCTGCATAGCTTTATCCATAGCCTGAATAGGCACGAACTCATAGCGTCCGTGGAAGTTCAAGCCGCCGGCGAAGATATTCGGGCAAGGCAGACCTTTGAAAGACAATTGAGCGCCGTCTGTACCGCCACGGATGGGCTGTACACGAGGTTCAACGTCAGATAGACGCATTGCCTCTTTAGCGATGTCGATGATGTGCATAACAGGCTCAATCTTTTCGCGCATATTGTAATATTGGTCTTTGATGTCGATAGAGCAGCAGTTGGGGAACTCGTGGTTAATCTTGCGTGCGAGGTGTTCGAGTTCTTTCTTGCGGCGGTCAAAGCGGTCGCGATCATGGTCACGGATGATGTAAGTGAGTACGGTTTGCTCGACAGTGCCTTCCATAGACACGAGGTGATAGAAGCCTTCATAGTCTTCGGTGTGTTCCGGAGTCTCCCAACGTGGCAGCATGATGACAAACTGGTTGGCAATGCGCATTGAGTTAATCATCTTGTGCTTAGCATATCCGGGGTGGACATTACGGCCTTTGAAAGTAACACGAGCGACAGCGGCGTTGAAGTTTTCATATTCAAGCTCACCAATTTCACCGCCGTCCATTGTGTAACCCCAATCAGCGCCAAAGAGGTCAACGTCAAATTTGTGTGCGCCTTGACCTATTTCTTCGTCCGGGTTGAAGGCTATGCGGATTTTGCCATGTTCGATTTCGGGATGTTGCAAGAGGTATTCAACAGCGGTAATAATTTCAGCGACACCAGCCTTGTCGTCAGCGCCAAGCAGCGTTGTACCATCTGTAACGATGAGGTCTTGACCAACGTAGTGGAGCAATTCGGGGAACTCATCGGGAGACAATGTGATGTTCTCTTTGGCGTTGAGCAGGATATTCTTGCCGTCATAGTTCTCAACGATGCGAGGCGACACGTGGTGGCCTGACATATCGGGAGACGTATCGAGGTGAGCGATGAAACCGATTGTAGGGATATCCTTGCGCGAGGTGTTTGCCGGGAGTGTCGCCATGAGATAGCCGTTATCATCCAATGTGATTTCGGTCAAGCCGAGAGCTTTTAGCTCCTCGGCGAGGTGCTGAGCGAAAACCATCTGACCGGGTGTTGACGGGGTCAAATTAGTCAACTCATCGCTTTGAGTATCAAATTTTACGTATTGTAGAAATCTGTCTACGAGATTCATATTATAAATTAAATAGCGCAAGGCAGGCGCGGAGGTCTGCCATGCAAGGTTAGTATTTAAGTTTATGTTCTATTCTAATTCGCGCCAAGAGACAACGGTCTTGATAGACTTGTCGTTGACCTTGTTTGTATAAATGTATCTGTAACCGTCAATTCCGAAAGAGCGGAACATCTCAATAACGATAGGCTTGAATGTACCGAAACGGTCATATTCGGGCTCAATAGCTTTCAAGACGCGGTCTTTGAGGTTGGCGGAGGTCAGGTTCTGATATGGTTTGTCATCGTTGAAGAGGACAGTGTAAGTAGCAAAACCGGTGATAACTTCAAAAGTGACATCGTCGGCGTTGTGAGCCTTGCGGACATCGACCCAACTGTCAGCCATAAGCTGAAGAGCTTGGGCTTTTACTTCATTAAAGTTGAGTTTGGTGCGAGGAGTACGCGCGAGGTATTTGATTTGCTGCACCGAGAAATCAAAAGAGCGTGTTGTGCCATAAGAGTCGCTGAGTTGCAAGACCATTTTGCCGTCAATTTTAGCTAAAGAGTTAACAATCTCGGCGAGGTCATCGCCTGCGTTGTTTTTTAGTTCTTCAGCGACAAAATATTCGATGAAGGCGTCAGTGTAGTCAGAAAGTTTGACTCTTTCATCTTCAAAGACGATGTAGATTCTGAACTCTTTATCGGCAAATTCAGCATAAGCAGAAGCCAAGAAGTTAGGATTAAGTTCGACATCGTGCTCCAAAATTGTGCTCACCCTGTCAGCTTGAGCTGTCAGAGCATCATTTTCCTTTGCCGTTCCGCATGAGCAAACCGCTAAAGCAATCAAACATGCGATCATTCCGGGCAACATCTTAAAAAGTTTTGTTCTCATATTAATCAGGTATTGATGTTCCTATTATGTAACAGATTTAAACCGAAGCTAACAAGGCTTCAATAATAAAAATTACAGTGTGTAGATTTTGTGTATATTTTGCTCTATGGTGAAGACGTTGTTACGTCTTTGCGACAAACATGATGAACAAAATAGCGCAAAAGGTGACGCTTATAAAATTTGTTATATCAGCTCCTATTAGTTCTTAATAACAGTCGCAAACTTAGATATTTTATCTTTAAAAATCAAATATAGATTAATTTTTTTACAATAAATTGCAATTTTTATTGCAAATGTTACATATTGTTGCAGGTCTGTGACAATTGAGCGGTTTGGACTACAAATCAGCGATATAAGAAAAAAATCCGATAGCAAATTTTGTGACTTGCTATCGGATTTTTTATTGTGGGATAATTAATTTTTAATCATTAAATACCTCGGCGTGACGGAGCTCGGCGCGGTCAGCAGCAGAGAACGGGTCAAGCTCGTCCTTTGCACCAACAACGAGGCGCTCGTATTCGCGAAGACCTGTACCGGCAGGAATCAAGTGACCGCAGATTACGTTTTCTTTCATGCCGTCGAGCGTATCGACTTTGCCTTGAATAGCAGCTTCGTTGAGGACCTTTGTTGTCTCTTGGAATGAAGCGGCAGACATGAAACTTGAGGTCTGCAAAGCGGCGCGAGTAATACCTTGGAGAATTTGCTCTGAGGTAGCGAGCACGGCGTCACGAACAGTAACGGTGCGGAGGTCGCGGCGTTTGAGAGCAGAGTTTTCATCGCGCAATTTGCGAGCGGTGATAATCTGACCGGGTTTGAGTTCTTGGCTGTCACCGGCATCTGTAACGACTTTCTTGCCCCAGATGCGGTCGTTTTCGTCCATGAAGTCGCGTTTGTCAACGATTTGAGATTCGAGGAAGCAAGTGTCACCGGGATCGATGATATTAACTTTGCGCATCATTTGACGCACGATAACCTCAAAGTGCTTGTCGTTGATCTTCACACCCTGCATACGGTAAACGTCTTGGACTTCGTTCACGATAT
>CAYYAA010000069.1:0-11338 GCA_964469875.1 uncultured Bacteroides sp. | reverse complement strand
ACATTATAATATGCGAGGAATCTTGTTGACTGCCTCTTGCTTTTTCTTATCGAGTATCTTGGCGTATATCTGGGTGGTCCTGATGTCGCGGTGACCTAAGAGTTTTGATACGGTGTAAAGGTCCACGTCAAGTTGTAACATCATCACGGCAAATGTATGACGAGCTGAATGGAACGTGAGATGTTTGTTGACTCCGGCAGCAATTGCCCATGCCGATAGAATGTAGCTTAGATATGTCGTACTAATGAATGCGCCAAACACCGCTTTGTCGTTGCTCTGTCTTGGGCCCATTAGTTCAGCTGCTTGGTCAGGGATGTCGAGATAGACAAGTCCCTTGGTCTTCTGCTGATGGAACACAATGCGAGTGCCTTGTGCCGTCTGTTCTATATCGCCCCACGTAATCTTTGTGACATCGCTCCATCTAAGACCGGTGAAGCATGAGAATAGAAACATATCCTTGAAGCGTGGATGAGTGCATGGTGCTTCTGCCATTCGCTTTAATTCCTCGAGAGTAAGGAACTCGCGCTCCGTTTCCTCGCCTTTAAATGGGCATCGCAGAGATGAGAGTGGATTTTTAAGTAAGATATTATCTCTTACCGCCTGATTACAGATTGCTGTAAGTTTTTGATAATACAACTTCTTGGAGTTATTCATAAAGCGAGTGCAACCGTTATCGCGTTTAGCGTTATCTATGTAATCGCAGAACCCTTCAATCCAATCCTGAGTTATCATATCAAATGTAATAATCTCGCGTTGGTCATACTCGCTGATGAGCTGCGCTGTATAGAGCCATGTATTTCTTGTGGATGCTGTCGTTTTCTTTTGGGCTTGAGTTTCGATGTATGTAATCAGATCAACCTTTGGCGCTTGCATCTTGAATCCGTATCGTCCGTCTTGCACCTCCACGATGCGTTGAGCCTTGATGGTGTTTGCGAGAGATAATGTCTGTTTGTTGGCGGCCTTATCATCGCGAGACTCTTCTGGAATGAGGTATAACTTCAGGAATTCATAATGACGTTGACCGTCAACATAGATGTCCAAATACAGGCTGACGTTTCCGTTTGCCAGCTTCTTTTGTCGTAATCTAACCGGTTCTTTCGCTTTCATAAATATGATGGTGTATGATATGTTACTAATTTTGTTACTTTATAAATGAGTAACAAATAGGCAACACAAAGGTAATATATTTGCGCTATATACACAACATATTTACACAAAAATAACAATAGCCACACAACTGCTTAATTGCGTGGCTATATGTTGTTTATATATCATATTTATGTCGCTCATATATTGTCTTGAAAAACGCCCAAAATGTAGTGGAACTTCTTGCGGCAAAAATGATTACTTTTGCGCATAATTAAAAATCATAGGACATGAAAACAAAATTTATAGCTTTGGCGGCTGCCGCTGCCGTGACTTTTGCGGGATATTCAGCAAAAGCATCTGACACTGAACGCAATGACAAGACCTTGGTATTATATTATTCGCAAAATGGCACTACAAAGACTGTGGCTGAGGAGCTGCAACATCAGCTTGGCGCGGACATCGCGTGTATTGAGGCTGTCGACGCATATCCCCAAGATTATGAGTCAACAATCGCTCGTTGGCGCAAGGAGTTAGACGCTAATGTTAAGCCGGCAATCAAGCCCGTCAATGTTAACTTTGATGATTACTCGACAATCTTCTTTGGTTTCCCGATTTGGGGCGGCACTTATGCTCTGCCGGTCGCAACTTTTGTCGGCGAAAATCAACTCAAAGATAAGACCATTGTGACCTTTGCAACATTCGGCAGCGGTGGCATCGGCTCGGCGACTGCTGACTTGGCAAAGGCTTGGCGTGAAGCAAAGGTCGTCAAAGGCTATGGCGTGCGCGCCGCTCGCATTTCAAAGGCAAAAGATGAGATTACGCGCTTCCTGATTGAGAATGGTTATGTCAAAGGTCAGATTGAAAAATTGCCTGATTACTCACAGCAAACTGCCGTAACCGCTTACGATGTCAAGGTATTTAATGACGCTTGCAGCGGATATAAATTCCCTCTCGGCACGCCTATCACCGTCGGTAAACGCACGACTCCTAACAGCACTGATTACAAGTATATTGTAAATTCAAAAATGCCTAACGGTCAAGAGATGCAAGCCACAATCTATGTCACTGTCGAGACCGGTTGTGCACCCGAATTTACACTCGTCGAACGCTGATAAATCTCTAACATAACGCTAAATTACTACAATACTATTATACTATAATACTAATTGTAGCATAGTGAAGGCAAAAAAGATTTGTCAGACACGCAATTTATGCTTAAATTTGTACGCTTTTTATGGGCTGACAAATCATGGACAAATATATAACTGTAAAAGGAGTTAAAATAAGATATAACTTTGGCGGGTCTGGTCCGGCTATGATTATGATGCATGGCTGGGGCTGTAAAGCGTCAACATTAGCTATCTTGGAGAAGGTGGCACTTGAACAGCATACGGTCTATAATCTTGACTTGCCGGGCTTTGGCGACTCCGAAGAGCCTGCCGATATTTGGGGCATTGAGGAGTACACCGAGATGCTCGAAGATTTTGTTAAACAGTTGGCGATTGAGCGACCTATTTTGCTCGGTCACTCGTTTGGCGGTCGCATCTCGATTTTGTATGCATCGCGCAATGATGTTGACAAGGTGGTCTTAGTCGATTCTGCCGGTGTTAAGCCTAAACGCTCGCTCAAATATTACTATAAAGTTTACTCTTTCAAAACAGCAAAAAATCTTGCTCGTTTGCTGCTGAGCAAAGATAAAGCCGAGGAGCTTATTAACAAATGGCGTGGCAAAGCCGGCTCAAGCGATTACAGTCAAGCGTCACAAAAGATGCGCGCAATCATGAGCCGTGTCGTTAACCAAGACTTATGCCGTTATATGCCCATGATTAAAGCACCGACCTTGCTGATTTGGGGCGAAAACGATACGGCAACGCCTCTTAGCGATGCAAAGACAATGGAGCGACTTATCCCGGATGCCGGACTTGTCAGCTTCCCCGGTGCAGGTCACTATTCATTCTTAGATAACCCTTATCAATCATGCGCAGTGCTGCGTAGTTTTATAAACAAATAATATAATGACAATATTACTCTCTATAGTCAGCGTTCTCGCTCTAATCAATGTTTGCAGTGAGTTAAAACGTGACTTAATGATGCTGCAACAAAATTCATATCGCAATGAACGCTACACTCGTTGGCTGTCTACATCTAAGGATACAACGTCGCTATGGCGCATCTGTGGTCTTATCATATTATTTGTTTCACTTTCCTCGCTGAGCACGTCTCAGTTCCCATTGACATTTGTCGGCATCTTTGGCGCGGTGCAGTCTTATGCACTATTCAAAAAGAAGTACAAGAAGCCATTGGCGTGGACAGCGCGTGCTAAACGCATTATCACCACTTCGCTTGTCGTTACGGCTGTCGTCTTGGCGATATTGATGATGTTGTTCGGTTGCAGCCTGTCTGTTATCGCATTATCGTTGTTGGGCTGCTACTGTGGCTCTCACATCATCATCATGGCGGCAAACTTGCTTTTGCAACCTGTCGAGAAGTCTATCAATAAAAAATATTATCGCGAGGCTGCTGATATCCTCAAATCAATGCCCGACCTCAAAATCATTGGCATCACAGGCAGCTATGGCAAGACAAGCACCAAGTATTATCTGCAACGCATCTTGTCAGAGCAATTTGACACATTGATGACCCCCGGCAGCTTTAACACAACATTGGGCGTTATCCGCACAGTCCGTGAATACTTGAAGCCTTATAATGAAGTATTTATCGTAGAAATGGGCGCTAAACAGCCTAATGACATTAAGGAAATTTGTGACCTCGTTCACCCCGAAATCGGTATCATTACAGCCGTAGGTCCTCAACATCTTGAGTCGTTCAAGACCATTGAATGTGTGCAGCGCACCAAGTTCGAGCTTGCCGATGCGATACCTGCCGACGGCCTTGTCGTGCTAAACGATGACTTCAAATTTATCGAAAATCGCAAAGTCGAGAACACCAACAGCATCCGTTATGCTCTCCATGCTACAGACAATGCGCAAGCTGTCATTAAAGACATTGAATATACAATCACAGGCACAACCTTCACCATTAGCTTTAAAGACGGCAATGACATCACTCTTCACACCAAGTTGGTCGGAGAAGCAAATGTCACTAACCTGACTGCCGCCGTTGTCGTTGCCCGTCACCTCGGCATGGCTGACGATAAAATCAAATATGCCGTTGAGCGTATTGAGCAAGTCGAACACCGCCTTAGCATCAAGCGCACCGCCGGAGGCGTGACTATCATTGATGATGCCTTCAACAGCAACCCTGTCGGCAGCACCATGGCTCTCAATGTGATTGGCAGCATGAAAACAGGTCGCCGCATTGTCGTTACACCCGGTATGATTGAGCTTGGCTCGGAACAGTACACCTTCAATCGCGACTTTGGCGAACTTATGGCTGAGTCTTGCGACATCGCTATCGTTGTCGGCAAATACAACCGCGATGCCATTTATGAAGGTCTACAAGCCGGCGCGATGCCTGAAGATGCCATTAAGCTCGTTGATTCTTTTGCAGACGCACAAGCCTTGTTGTCAAAGATATTAAAAGCCGGAGACATTATCCTCTATGAGAATGACCTCCCCGACACTTTCAAATAACCAGAATAATATATTAACCGACATACAGTTTTGAAATGAAAACTAATTTAGCAATCTTCTTTGGCGGACGCTCTACAGAGCATGAGATTTCTGTAATTTCTGCTAACCAAGCGATGCACGCTGTAGACAGCTCCCGCTACGACATAACTCCTATCTATATCACTAAGCAAGGCCACTGGTACACCGGTGACGCTTTGCTCGATGTTGCGAACTACCGCGACATCCCCGCGCTTCTCAAAAAATGTACTGAAGTCTATATGAAGCCTATCTTTGGCGACTATAACCTCTACAAGGTTAACCGCTCAATGTTCGGCTCTGACGTTGTGACTACTATCGACGTTGTTATCCCCGTGCTTCACGGCTCAAACGGCGAAGATGGCATCTTTGAAGGCGTGCTCGAAACTATCGGCGTTCCTTTTGCCGGTTGCAACACTTTGGCTTCCGCTAACGGTATGGATAAGATTACAATGAAGATGATTCTTCAAGCCAATGACGTGCCTGTCGTTGATTATGTTTGGTTTACCGACAAACAATGGTACACTCAGCGTGACCAACTCATCGCTCGCGTTGAAAGCAAGTTGGGCTATCCCGTAATCGTTAAGCCTGCAAACCTCGGCTCAAGCGTCGGCATTGGTCGCGCCGCTAACCAAGAGGAACTCATCGAGCGCATCAACGATGCTGAACGCTACTCAACTCGCATCATCGTTGAACACATGGTTGATCATCTCCAAGAAATTAACTGCTCAGTCCTCGGCGACTGCGATGAATATCAGACCTCTGTCCTCGAAGAGCCTATCAAGAGCGGCGAAATCCTCTCTTATCAAGATAAATACATGGGCGGCTCAAAGAGCGCAAAAGGTATGCAAGCATCACAAAAACGCATTCCCGCAGACCTCCCCGAAGAGGAGACTAAGCGCATCCAATTCCTCGCCGGCGAGACTTTCCGCGTGCTCTCTTGCCACGGCGTTAGCCGCGTTGACATGATTATCGACCGCGATAACCGCAATATCTATGTCAACGAAATCAACACCATCCCCGGCTCGCTCTCTTTCTATCTTTGGGAAGCAGCAGGCATCAGCTTCACAGAACTGATGGATAAGTTGGTGAAACTCGCCCTCAAACGCAAACGCGATGCCGGCGCTAAGACCATTAGCTATGACCAAAATATATTCTCTCTCTCAGGCGGCGCTAAAGGCGGCTTGAAAATGGGAACAAAATAATTTGAGTTGATAACACACTGCAAAGAGATGGTGAATTTATAATAAAATTTATCATCTCTTTTTTTATTTGTAAATTATGATATAAATTATTAAATTTGCCAATAAATTCAAACGTATAATTTTATGGCAGCCATCAACCAAGGCTCTAAACCAAGTAAAACAACCGTTCTCGGTCATTTAGGTGCTCTATTAACAATAGCAATCTGGGGCGTGTCGTTTGTCTCAACGCGCGTTCTGCTTGACAATGGCATGCACCCTGCTGAGATATACGTCTACCGCTTTATCTTAGCTTACTTATTAGTCTTAATCATCTCGCACAAGCGCTTATGCGCTAATTGTTTACGCGATGAATTGCTATTTATCTCTCTTGGTTTGTGTGGCGGCTCAATCTATTTTATCGCTGAAAATACCGCATTACAGTACACCTTGGTGTCTAATGTGTCACTGTTGACATCTACCTCTCCTCTAATAACGACTTTATTGATCGGCATACTCTATAAGAGTGAAAGGCCTAACGTAGGCATGGTCTTAGGCTCGATTATTGCATTCATAGGTGTGGCGTGTGTGATTTTTAACAGCTCGTTTAACTTGGAAGTCAATCCTTTGGGCGATTTGCTGTCTTTGGCTGCCGCTTTCGGCTGGGCTGTCTATAGTCTTATATTGCGCAAGCTCAATGCCAACTATGACGTTTGGTTTATCACGCGTAAGGCTTTCTTCTATGGCGTTATTACAGCGCTGCCGTTCCTGTATGCCGAATCGGGCGAGCTTTGCAATCCGTTTGAGATTTTGCCACGTCCTGCCGTTATCGGCAACTTATTATTCCTCGGCGTTGGCGCCTCTATGGTAGCTTATCTGTTGTGGGCTGAATGTGTCAAACGAATGGGCGCTATAAAAGCTAACAATTATATGTACTTGCAGCCGGTGTTCACGATGGTATTCTCTGCTATAATACTCTCTGAACGCATCACAATCATAGGCCTAATCGGTTTTGCCACGATATTGCTCGGACTTTGGCTCGGCGACTATCTCTCTCGCAAGAAGGCTCAGAAACAAGGCAAATAGGCTCTCAGCCTAAAATAAAATCAGCATCTTCGATAATCATCTTTGCAACGCGCTCGGTCAGTTGGTCGTGGCGTTCAAGCTCGCGTTGTGCATATTGCTTCGCTTTCTCAGGCGACAAGTGCAGACGGTTTGCCGTCAAGCGCAGACCGACATAGCGCGTAATGGCTGCGGTTTCATCGTCACGTCCAAGCTCCTCGGCAAGTCTGTCGGCAAAGTCAAGATGACGCAGCAAGCGGTGGCAAAGTATATCAGCAACCTCCACAGTCTCAACTTCTTTCGCCCATTTCAGCGCTTCATCCTCAGTCATTTCATCCTTTGGAAATATCATTGGCGCAAGCAGCAGACTCTCGCGAGTCGTCTTGTTCTCCCAAAGCTGACGCGCAAGTTCGACTTCATGTGGCGTATCTTGCGCAATCTCAATCAGTTGTGGCAAGTTCACACCGAATATAATGCGGAATGGTGAGCCGCCCTTGCGCAGTGCATCTGCTATCACACCATTGCGCATGGCGAACAAACGTCGCTTCACTGTCTGTAATTTATTGAAAGTCTGTTCCATAAGTTCTAAAAATAATGTGCTTGATGATACTGCGTTAATCGTTGAGCGTAACGCCGTCGATATCTGTTAAGCGAGCTTTCAGCGGCTCGATATTGTCAAGACGTGTGCTGACCGTCATGCTGCAACTATTGTCGAATACACGTTCTTCAACCTTGATGTCGTCTGATTTTGTGACGCGCATAACGTCATTCATTGCCATATAGGGGAAGTTGAAGCTGATGCGTCCCACCTCGTGACATTCGATGATGTTTGCAGCCTCAAGGGCTAACTTTGCAGCCTCTCGATAGGCGACAATAAGCCCCGAAGTGCCCAATTTGATACCTCCGAAATATCTCACCACGATAATGACAATATTTGTCAAGCCAAAAGAATTGATTTGACCGAGGATAGGCTTTCCTGCCGTTCCTGACGGCTCTCCGTTGTCATTGGACATAAATTCAGTGCGTGCCGTGCCTATCATATAAGCCCAACAAACGTGTCGCGCATCAAAATATTTCTTCTGGTACTCACCGATGCGCTGCTTGGCTTCATCTGCCGAATAAACGGGAAAGGCGAAGGCGAGAAACTTGCTCATCTTCTCCTTATATATGCCTTCTGACGCATCTGATATTGTTAAAAAAGTATCTGCCATTGTTTGGGTGGAAGGTTTCTATACAACAAATTTAGTGAGAATTTCCGTCACAGCCAAACTTATTGACGAAAAGGACTCGATGCCGACTTGACACCGAGCCCTTTATTAGGAGAAAATTAAAATTTTAATATTGATGTGATTCTTCGTTAAGTTCCTCTGTCGTAATTGGTTTTGCATTCATCTTGCTCCATACATAGACGATGTATGCAATGACAAAAGGCGTGATGATTGATACAATTGACATCACTTTGAGCGTGAATAATGACGATGAACTGTTGGCAATGGTCAACGAGCTGTTGATGTCGGTTACTGATGGCAGATATGCTGTTGAGTTATAGCCCGCTATTGCGAAAAGCGTGATAACAACCAACACCGTGCCGATGCCGCTATACCAGATGCCGCAACGCCATTTCTTGTCAAAAGCCGTGCGCAGAATTGCATATAAGACCATGACAACGCCGATGACGAATATTAGACCAAACCACCACATCTTTGTGAGATTGACGGTGTAGGCATATTCTGTAACCTCAAAACCTCCATCGCCTGTCGCTGTTACGCCTGATGATAAAAGCAGCGTGACAACAAATGCAACAAACAATACGGCGAAAATCACTCCATTCACCAATACTTTCTTGCGCATTTTAGCCTCAAATTCAGCGCTGTCTTTAATGCTGTTGATAAAGTAAGCGGCAGCTTGGGTGCGCGCAAGAAAGAATACCGTAATGCCGAGCAAGAGACATTGTGGGTTAACTATCGCTTCCAAGCCATGTGTCGATGACCACTGTGAGATTACCGGTGAACCGCCATCCAAAATATTGGTTTTGGTGATTGTGAACTCACCTCCGGCAAAGAATGTCCCGACTGCTACGCCAAGCAACACGCAGCCTGCCAAACCGTTGAACATCAAAAAGCTGTCATAGACAGCTGTGCCATAGAGGTTGCCGTGCTTGCGCCTAAATTCATAGCTGACAGCTTGCAGTACAAAGCTAATCAAGATAAGCATCCAAAGCCAATATGCGCCGCCAAAGCTGGTGGAGTAGAACAATGGAAATGATGCAAAGAATGCACCGCCAAAGACTACGAGTGTCGTGAATGTGAGCTCCCATTTGCGACCGAGGGCATTAACCACGAGCTGTCGCTGAGCCTCATCGAGACCGCAGCGCAACATTGATTGTCCGCCTTGTACGAACAGCATGAACACAAGGGCTGCTCCTAACACTGAGATAAGCAGCCACCAATATGATTGTAATAATTCTAATTCAGTCATTGTAGTAGAGCAGGGGGTTAAGAGAGTTGTTGTATGTCTGTTTTAGATGTGCGTGAAATGTATCTCAGCATGATGCTGATTTCAGCTGCAAGCAACAGCGTGAACACTGCCGCAAATACCCAGAACGTCAGTTGAACTGACGATGCGGGCAGGTCTGAGATTGCTGCCGTGGTGGGCAATAAATCTTGGATTACCCACGGTTGACGTCCGACTTCGGCTACTACCCAACCGGCTTGACTGCATATCCACACTAATGGTATCGAAATAATGCCTAACCAGTTGACCAATGGCAGTTTGAGCCATTCTGCCTTGCGATATGCTGCAAAGAGCATCAATGCCAATATCACAAACAGCAGACCGCCGAACATCACCATTATGCGGAATGAGTAGAACGTCAATCCTACCGGCGGAACGGCTTGCTCTGCGTTGTCAAAGTAGCCATAACCAAAGTATTTGAAGTTGTCGTTGAGTTGGGCGCGTGCTGCTTTCATCGCTGCTTCATCGCCGCTCTGTTTAGCGCTGTCAAAATCGCGGAGCGCTTGTTGCGCGAGTTGTCCGCGCTCGATGCGTTCAGCGTAGGGGACACTCGTTATCTCGCCGCGGCTGTCTGTAACGTCATAGCCGTTGATGAGGTCTTCAATACCGGGAACAAAGGTGTCGAGCTTGCTGTTGGCGAGGATTGAAAGCCCTTGAGGTATTGAGATTTCAAGATTTATAGCTTGCTTATTATCACCGATTTGCTTATCGGGGTTGAGAACGCCGATGCCGACAAGGCTCTGACCGACTTCACCGTGATACAAACCCTCCATAGCGGCTAATTTCATCGGCTGAAGACGTGCCACTTCGACTGCCGAGCCGTGACCTGTTGAGAATGTCAACACGATGCCGAGTGTGCCGAAGATTGCGCCGAGACGCAGTGACTTTGTCGCTGCTACGATATTGCGGCGGCGCAACAGCATCCAACTGCTAACGCCAATCACAAAAATGCCCGCCAATGCCCAACCGCTGAACACGGCGTGGAAAAACTTGTTGATAGCCATCGGACTGAATGCGACAGCCCAAAAATCACTCATGACATTGCGCATCTGTTCGGGGTCAAACTCCATGCCCACGGGATATTGCATCCACGCATTTGCCACGAGTATCCAAAGCGCTGACAGACACACGCCTAATGCTGTCAGCCATGTCGATGCCAAGTGGAAGCCACGGCTAACCTTACGCCATCCAAAAAACATCACGGCGATAAATGTTGCCTCCATAAAGAACGCAAACAAGCCCTCTATAGCCAATGGCGCGCCAAAAATGTCGCCGACAAACCAGCTATAGTTCGACCAGTTAGTGCCAAACTCAAATTCGAGAATAATGCCTGTGGCAACACCACAAGCGAAGTTGATGCCAAACAGAGACATCCAGAACTTTGTGATGCCCTTCCAGCGCTCATCCTTTGTCCGGTAATAGATTGTCTCCATAATCGCAACTATCACTGACAGTCCGATAGTTAGCGGAACGAAAAGCCAGTGATACATGGCCGTTAGGGCAAACTGTGCTCGCGACCAATCGACTACACTCAGTAAATCATTCATTGTATTAAATTTAATTGTTATTTTGTTGTTCCTACAAGAGAAGTCCTCACTGCATCAGCGCGTTCTGTGTCTGTGTCATAACGACTCTTGAGCAAGTCCGGGAAGAAAATGACTTTGATTACAGCAAAGAAGATTATCAGTTTTATGATGATGAGCAGCCACAACTTGCGACCGAGGGTCATCGCTTTGAAGCCGTCTACATAAAAGTCAATAATCTGTCGTATCGTCATATCAGCAGTAGGTTATTCATGGTGAGTAAGCTATTGCAAATTTAGCAAATTTTTCAATAAAATCAAAATTATTTAGGCTAAAATTATCGGTCATAACATCGGTCATA
>CAYYAA010000068.1:0-11362 GCA_964469875.1 uncultured Bacteroides sp. | reverse complement strand
GAAAATGTTGGTATTAAAAAATTTAATTTGAGAAAAAATAATGTGTATTATTGAGTTTTTGACTAATTTTGTCGGTTGAAATCGTTTTTACGAATCGCCATTGACAATATGTGCTATATTTTCAAGGACTGATTCTAAATTTTTTAGCTTCTTAGATTATGTTGAAAAACCTCGTAATAGTTGAGTCCCCGGCAAAGGCCAAGACAATTGAAAAATTTTTGGGCAAGGACTATAAGGTTATGTCCAGCTATGGTCATATCCGTGATTTGCGCAAGAAAAATTTCAGTATAGATATTGATAAGGGCTTTACTCCAATCTATGAAATACCTGAGGACAAGAAGGAACTTGTTAATGCGTTAAAGAAATCGGCAGCCGAATCAGAGACCGTCTGGCTCGCATCCGATGAGGACCGCGAGGGAGAGGCTATCGCTTGGCACTTGGCTGAAGTGCTTAAACTTGACCCGGCGCGGACAAAACGTATTGTATTCCATGAGATTACAAAGAATGCTATTTTAAAAGCGATTGAAAATCCGCGTACTATTGACCTTAATCGCGTTGACGCACAGCAGGCACGTCGTGTGCTCGACCGCATCGTGGGCTTTGAGCTTTCGCCGGTGTTGTGGAAGAAGATTAAACCCGCGCTGTCTGCCGGTCGTGTGCAGTCGGTTGCCGTTAGATTGATTGTTGAACGCGAAGAGGAAATCAAAAACTTTGTCAGCGAGTCTTATTATCGCGTTACAGGCAACTTTGTAGCGCCCAACGGTCAGCAGCTAAAGGCTGAGCTGTCACACCGTCTCAATGATGAAGACGGTGCGCGTTCTTTGCTTCAGACATGTAGCAGTGCCACCTTCAAGGTGAGCGATATTACGGTTAAGCCGCTCAGCAAGTCGCCGATGCCTCCGTTTACTACTTCAACATTACAACAAGAAGCATCTCGTCGCCTCGGTTTCACTGTCTCGCAAACAATGATGATAGCGCAACGCCTCTACGAAGCCGGACACATTACGTATATGCGTACCGATTCTGTCAATCTCTCTAACGAAGCGATTGCAGCTATCTCTACAGAAATAAAAGACCAATATGGCGATCAATATCTCAAGGTTCGCCAATATCATACCAGCTCAAAAGGAGCGCAAGAAGCTCACGAAGCTATTCGTCCGACCTATGTCAACAAACAGGGCATCACTGAAGGCACAGCTCAAGAGAAGCGTCTCTATGACCTTATCTGGAAGCGTACCGTTGCCTCTCAAATGTCAGATGCTGAAATCGAAAAGACTACGGTTGAGATTACGCCGTCAACCACCACGTCAGCCGACCGTTTCACCGCTTCAGGCGAAGTTATTAAGTTTGATGGCTTTATGCGCGTTTACATCGAGTCACGTGAGGATGCCGCAGAGTCAGATTTGACTTTGCTGCCGGCATTGAACATCGGCGATGCTTTGCAGATGCAAGATATCCTCGCAACAGAACGCTTCACTCAGCAACCTCCGCGCTATACCGAGGCTGCTTTGGTGCGCAAGATGGAAGAACTTGGCATCGGTCGCCCGTCAACATACGCTCCGACTATCTCTACTATTCAACAACGCGAATACGTCGAGAAAGGCAATAAAGAAGGAACGACGCGCAAATATAACTTGTTGAAACTCGCAAACGGCACTATCAAAGCATCAACTAAGACCGAGACAACAGGCTCTGACAAGGGTAAACTTATCCCGACAGACATAGGCACAGTCGTGAACCAATTCCTCACCGAATACTTCCCCGATATTCTTGACTATAACTTCACGGCGCGTGTTGAGGAACGCTTCGATGAAATAGCAGAAGGTAAGTTGCCATGGGTCAACGAGATGCACGAGTTCTATGATATGTTCCACCCTGTTGTTGAACGCACACTCAATATGCGTCTCGAGCGCAAAGTCGGAGAGCGACTGCTCGGTAATGATCCCAAGACAGGTCAACCGGTAACGGTTAAAATCGGTCGCTTCGGCCCGCTTGTACAAATCGGTGAAGGTGACAGTGAAAACAAACCTCAATTCGCATCGTTGCTTAAAGGACAATCAGTTGCAACCATCACACTCGAAGAGGCTCTGAAGCTATTTGAGTTCCCTCGCAACATCGGTCAATATGAGGACGCTGACGTGACAGTTGCAATCGGACGTTTTGGCCCGTATATCAAACACAAAGGCGTGTTTGTGTCTGTGCCAAAAGACATACAACCTGCCGCTGTAACTCTCGATGAGGCTATAGAGCTTATCAACGATAAACGAGCAGAGCAAAGCAGAAAGATTGTCAAGACCTTTAGCGAAGACGAGAACTTGCAGATACTCAACGGCAGATATGGCGTCTATATCTCCTACAATAAAGAGAACTATAAGATACCCAAGACCGTGACCGACCCGGCATCGTTGAGTTATGACGAAACTATGGCTATCGTCAACAGTGATGAAGCCAAACCTAAAAAGGCTCGCCGCACAACTACTCGCAAGAAATAACATTTAATATTCAAGTATATGGCACGCAGACCATTATCGCACAAACCCGGCGCAGAACGCGCGCCTTTTCGCCCGGATATCATTCTCAACTATGAGGTAAGCCACTCGGCAAAACTTTTGGAGTACCTCTTTGAAATTATGTCCGACCGTAAGCGCACAACCGTCAAAGACTATCTCAAGCATAACCAAGTGATGGTCAACGGCACAGTGACACGTCAGTTTGACCAAGAACTCGCTCAAGGTGATAAACTAAGCGTCAACACCTCTCGTGAGTTTCAGACTTTCAGCAATCCGCGCCTACACATTATCTATGAAGACGATGATATTATTGTCGTAACCAAAGGCTATGGTCTGCTGTCTATGGGAACAGATAACGTGAAGCAGGGCACAGCCTACTCATTGCTTCGCGAATATGTCAAGCGCAAAGACCCGCGCAATAAGATTTTTATCGTCCACCGTCTCGACCAACACACGTCAGGATTGATGATGTTCGCCAAGACTGTAGAGGCTAAAGAGACCATGCAGCACAATTGGAACAATATGGTGCTTGAACGCCGTTATGTCGCTGTTGTTGAGGGCAAACTTGAGCCGGAAGAGGGCACGATAAGCAGCTATCTCGCTGAAAATTCGCAGCACGAAGTTTATTCTGTCGAGAATCCGGATGAAGGTCAGCTTGCCGTTACACGCTATAAAACGCTCAAATCACGTTCCGGTTATTCGCTTGTCGAATTGGAGCTCGATACCGGTCGCAAAAACCAGATTCGTGTGCACATGAAGGACCAAGGACATCCCATCGCAGGCGACCGCAAATATGGCGCACAGACATCGCCCATACATCGCGTTGCGCTCCATGCCCGCACACTTCGCTTTGTCCACCCGACAACGCGCAAGGATATGAATTTTACAACCGACATACCTGCCGCATTTAAACGATTGGTATAATCAGTCTCTTGTGGTGGCTGTTTTTGCCAAGAAAATGGTCTGTTTTGCAAAATTTAAGCACTTTCATTTTGATGTTAATGTGATATGTTGTAATTTAGCACATTAAACTCTGAGGCAGAGTTGTATTTGTCTCCGTAGTTTAATGTAACGAGTAAACTGACTCTTAACATCGAAAGACTATGACCACAAACCAACATCGCTATTGCGTTATAATGTGTGGTGGAATTGGTAGCCGTTTTTGGCCCTACAGCAGAACTAATCTGCCTAAACAATTCCTTGATTTTCTCGGCACGGGACGTTCCTTGCTGCAAATGAGCTATGACCGTATCCTGCCGGTAGTACCTAAGGAAAACATTATCATCCTTACAAACGAGCAATATGCCGACCAAGTGCGCGAGCAATTGCCTGACATACAAGACAATCAGATACTCCTTGAGCCGGTGCGCCGCAACACTGCGCCTTGCATTGCTTGGGCGGCGTGGCACATCGCAGCTCTCGACCCGGAGGCTTCAATGATTGTCACACCGAGTGACCATTTGATTACTCGAGAAATAGAATTTATCGACAGCATCAAACGAGGCTTTGACTTCGTCGAAAGTCATAATGCACTGTTAACTTTAGGTATTGAGCCTACACGTCCCGACACGACTTATGGCTACATACAAATCGAGTCCGGAGAAGTAAGTGAACATATCTCAAAGGCGAAAACTTTCACAGAGAAGCCGAATATTGACCTCGCAAAAGTCTTTATCGAGACAGGCGAATTCTTCTGGAACTCCGGCATCTTTTTGTGGAAAGCCGCGACCATTAAGGAGGCTTACCATCAGCTAAGTCCCGACCTTGCAGGTGTCTTTGACGCTGCCGCTGATGTTTATGCGACACCCGCCGAAAAGCAATATTTTGACGAGAATTTTGCATCATGTGTCAGCATTTCTGTTGACTTTGCTATCATGGAGAAGGCACGTAACGTCTATGTCGAGACTGTCAAATTTGGCTGGAGTAACCTCGGCACGTGGGGCGCTCTCTATGAAGTTTCACCCAAGAACCGCGACGGCAACGTGACTCAGAATTGCAACGTGTTGTCCTACAACTCCTCAGGCAATATGTTTGCCGTGCGTGACGATAAACTCGTTGTAGTTAACGGATTAAAAGATTACATCATATCAGACGCCGGAGATGTCCTGCTCATCTGCCCCAAGTCAGACGAACAGCGCATTAAACAGATGGTTAACGACGCAAAAGCCAAGTTTGGCGACAAGTATATTTAATAAGCAATTTACAACTTACTCATAACACCCTTTATTTTCAACAATGTCAATAGACAATATTATCTCACAAGCAGTAAGTCGCGCTCTCAATGAACTCTATAACATTGAAGCTGCGCCGTCAACAATCACACCACAAGCGACACGTAAGGAATTTGAAGGCAACTTGACAGTCGTTGTCTTCCCATGGGTGAAAGCCGCTCGCAAAGCCCCCGAAGCTGTCGGTGCTGAAATTGGTGAATGGCTTAAGGCTAATGAACCCGCCGTTGCAGCTTTTAATGTCGTTAAGGGCTTCCTTAACATCTCTATAACTCCGACTTTCTGGTGTAATGTCTTAGGCGCTATCGAGGATGCCGGTGACAGCTATGGCAGAAAAGAAGCTACTGCTGACAGTCCATTGGTAATGGTTGAGTATTCATCACCTAACACCAATAAACCGCTTCACCTCGGTCACGTCCGCAACAACTTGCTCGGCTATAGCCTCTCTGAAATTCTTAAGGCTTGTGGCAATCGTGTTGTTAAGACAAACATCGTTAACGACCGTGGTATTCACATCTGCAAGTCTATGTTGGCATGGCAAAAGTGGGGTAATGGCGCGACTCCCGAAAGTGCAAACGTCAAGGGCGACCACCTTATCGGTGACTGCTATGTCGCTTTTGACAAACATTATAAAGCCGAGCTTAAAGAGCTCAAAGCTAAGGGCATGTCTGACGAAGAAGCTGAAGCTGCATCTACTTTGATGAAAGAGGCTCGTCAAATGCTCGTTAAATGGGAACAAAAAGACCCCGAAATCCGTCAGCTCTGGCAGATGATGAACTCATGGGTTTATGCCGGATTTGATGAGACATACAAGCGCATGGGCGTTGACTTTGATAAAATTTATTATGAGTCAGACACTTATCTCGAAGGGAAGGAGAAGGTGCTTGAAGGTCTCGAAAAAGGTATCATGTATCGCAAGGAGGATGGCTCGGTTTGGGCAGACCTCACAGGTGACGGTCTTGACCATAAGCTCTTGCTCCGTAGCGACGGCACTTCTGTCTATATGACACAAGATATCGGTACTGCAAAATTGCGTTTTGCCGACTATCCTATCGACAAGATGATTTATGTCGTTGGTAATGAGCAAAATTACCACTTCCAAGTGCTCTCGCTCTTGCTTGATAAGTTAGGATTCAAGTGGGGTAAAGACCTCGTACACTTCAGCTATGGCATGGTTGAACTTCCTGAAGGCAAGATGAAGAGCCGCGAAGGTACTGTCGTTGATGCTGATGATTTGATGCAAGAAATGGTTGACTCTGCTCGCCAAGTTTCTGACTCAATGGGCAAACTCGAAGGCATGAGCGAGGCTGAAATCGCCGACATCGCTGAAACAGTAGGTTTAGGCGCGCTCAAATACTTCTTGCTCAAAGTTGACCCGCGCAAGAATATGACTTTCAACCCGAAAGAATCTATTGACTTCAACGGCAATACAGGCCCGTTCATCCAATACACCTACGCTCGTATCCGTTCAGTCCTTCGCCGTGCTGACGAAGCCGGTTTTGAACGTGTGGACTACAGCCACGTTGAGCCCAATGATAAGGAAATATCATTGATACAACTCCTCGCAGATTATCCTTCAACTGTAGCCGATGCAGGTAGCAGCTACTCACCCGCTCTAATTGCTAACTACGCTTATGACCTCGTTAAGGAGTATAATCAATTCTATCACGACTACTCAATCTTGCGTGAAGAGGATGCCGCCGTGCGTTCATTGCGTCTGGCATTGTCAGAAGCGACCTCTCGCGTTGTTCGCTCAGCAATGAGCTTATTGGGTATTCGCGTTCCTGAACGTATGTAATAACATAACAACTCTCAATACCTCAATTATGTACACTAATTCTTATTTTGATGAAACTGCTTTACAGTCAACAGTGAATAGCACGATGAAACGTGTCTTCGGCAAGATGACGCTCGGCCTCATTGTGACTGCTTTAGTTTCGATGTTCTGTGCAAGCAGCTATGGCTTCCTTAGCTTCATGTTCACCAACACATGGGCTATGTGGGGTTTGGTAATAGCTGAAGTTGCCATTGTTTTAGGTTTGTCAGCAGGTGTCAACAAGCTCAGCTCTCCCGTTGCATCTTTGCTGTTCTATGTCTTTGCAATTATCAACGGCATGGCATTTGCGCCTATCTTCTTGATTTACACCGGTGCATCCATTGCCAAGACATTCTTTATCACCGCAGCCGTATTTGGTGCTATGACCGTTTATGGCTATACGACATCAAAGGACTTGACCAAATTTGGCACATTCTTGATGATGGCGTTGTTCGGCTTGATTATCGTGTCAGTTGTTAATATCTTTGCACAAAGCTCATCTCTCGAATGGATTATATCCTTTGTCGGAGTGCTGATTTTCATCGGTTTGACCGCATGGGATGTGCAGCAAATTAAGCAAATGGCATTGCAGATGCCGGGAGCGGATGTTAGCAAACTCGCTACTCTCGGTGCGCTGTCTCTCTATCTTGACTTTATCAACTTGTTCCTCTACTTGCTGAGATTCTTCGGCAACAGCAGAGACTAAGTTTAGCCCTTATAGACATCCGTCACGGCTCTTTAGTCGTGGCGGATTTTCATTTATGACACTATCAATCAATAAATATCGTAAGGACTACGGCGAAATTTTGCGCCTTGGTTTGCCAATCTTGGTGGGGCAACTCGGCATGATTGTGACCGGATTTGCCGATAATATCATGGTCGGCAGATACTCGACAGAGGCCTTGGCGTCAGCTTCGTTTGTCAATAACTTCTTCAATGCTATTATCTTTTGCGTAATGGGCTTCACCTATGGGCTTACGCCGCTAATAGGAGCGCTCTACGCTCGCAAAGATGATAAAAGCATTGGAGTGACCGTCCGCAATGGTTTGCGCGTAAATATCGCATTTACGTGCGTCGTGACGGCAATTATGGCTGTGCTGTATTTCTTTATTGATAAGATGGGTCAGCCTGTCGAGCTGTTGCCCACGATACGACCTTATTATCTAATCTATCTCGCCGGATTGTTGCCGGTCGCCGTCTTTAATGTCTTTGCACAGTGGAGTTATGGCATTAACAACACTCGCACGCCGATGTGGATAGTGCTTATCTCAAATGCTATCAACATCATAGGCAACTGGATATTGATATTCGGTCACTATGGAGCTCCGGAGTTGGGTCTGACCGGTGCGGGCATAAGCACTCTCGTAGCGCGCCTTTTCTGCCCCGTGGCTATAATTGTAGTGTTTATGCGCAAACGTCGTTATTCAATCTATCATGAAGGGTTCAGGACAGCGCGTTTGACACGTCAAAGCATTGTAAAGTTATGGCGTATCAGCATACCTATCGCTATGCAGATGACCTTCGAGGCAGGCTCGTTCTCGGCTGGCGCTCTTATGGCAGGCTGGCTTGGCGCTGTGCCATTGGCAGCTTTTCAGATTATCGTAATAACGGGGACATTGGGCTTCTGCATTTATTACAGCATAGGTGCTGCGGTTACGGTGCTTGTGTCAAATGCTTCAGGTCTTGGAGACCGCGCCGCGATGCGCCGCAGAGCGTGGGCAGGATATCATGTGTTGCTATTTATCATGTGTTGCTCGTCTCTGACTTTTTGGTTCTTTGGAGACGCTATAATGAGTATTTTTACGGCAGATAAGGCTGTACTTGCGACAGCTGTTTCGCTAATATTTCCCTTGGTATTTTATCAAGTTGCCGATGCTACGCAAATAAATTTTGCCGGAGCATTACGTGGCACGTCAAATGTCATGCCGATGCTTTGGATTGCCTTTGTGAGCTATATCGTTGTGGGTATCCCGGCGACATATTTGCTTGGCTTTACGGCGGGGTTGGGCATCTACGGCATCATACTGAGCTTCTTTGTCAGTCTTGGACTTGCCGCAGTTTTGTTCCTATATTTCTTCTTAAAAACGACACGTTATTCGCGGTGACGAATTTCAGCAATAACTTTGCAGACGATAAACGCGACAGCCATCAGCAGCACGATTATCGCCGAGCATGGCACGTCAACGGTTGCCGCTATCAACAGACCACTCACACCGGTAATGATTGACACAATTATTGACCCCCACATTATGCTTTTAAATCGACGACAGAGTATCTCAGCTGTCATAATAGGCAGTGAGAGCATAGACATTAGCAGCATTACGCCGACCAAGCGTATTGTCAGAACGATACATATTGCGACTAACACTGTCATTGTGTAGGTTATGAACTTGACGGGCAAGCCCATGACTTGTGAGAAATCATGGTCAAATGCGCACGCGACAATCATGCGATAACGCCATGCAAAGAATGCTGCCAAAATGATTGTAAAGATTGCAAATGCTGTGATGTCACTCGGCGAAATAGTTGTGATATTGCCAAATAAGAATGTGTTAAGTTCCGGAACAAAGCCCGGTGTCATAAACACAAACAATACGCCTACTGCCATACCCAAAGCCCATACAACGGCTATCGCGGAGTCCTCGCGCAGACGGAAGCGTGATGACAGCCATTCAACACCGATTGACGATATAACAGCAAACACAGCCGCCATAAACACCGGACTGATGCCTAAGAAATAGCCCAAACCAAGTCCGCCGAAGCAAGCGTGTGTTATGCCACCACAGATTGACACCATGCGACGTGTGATGATATACGTTCCAATCATCGCTGCCGAGACTGCGATTAACACGATGCCTATTAGAGCATAAGTGAAAAATGGGTAGTTGAAATAGTCGAGTATTGACATACTTGAATTAATCGTTGTTTAACTAAGAGAAGCGCGCCTTTCGGCTACAATCATTAGAAGCTCTTCGCGCACGGCTGTAGGCAACTCAATCTGACGCAATTGCAGACTGCGTGCCCATCCCGCGATGTCTTCAGGCAACAAAGTTAGTAAAATATCTCTAAATTGTTCGATTTCCGCGTCTTGATATTCTGATGCTGCACGTCCTTGATATGCGTCAAGCTCCTCATCGTCATAATAAACAATATCATCTGACACTGACGACAACAACGAATCGCGCTCACAGGTTATGTGCATTCCGCAACATTCGCTGTCAGCCGTTGTTCCATTTGCTGATTGTTCATTATCAACAGTTTGCTCGTTTGTCTCGCTATAGGTTAAGCGATTATGAACGTACAATATTGCACCGACCACTATCAGTGCGCCCAATATAATTAAAGCTACAATCATTGCAGGTCAGAGTTATCGTCGTCTTCTTCTTTGACGAGAGTGAAACCTGCATTTTCGAGGTCTTTCCAGAAGCCGGGATAGGACTTGCTGACAACTTCAGCATCATTTATAACGATACCCGGCAGGAATACCGACACCGGCGCAAATGCCATAGCCATGCGATGGTCGTCGTATGTGTCAATGACGGGCTCCTCGATGATGTGAGTGCGTTCACCTTCCCAAACGATAGCATTATCGCCCTCTGTTGTCACGTTGCAGCCGAGTTTAGCTGTTTCGCGACATAAGGCATCAAGACGATCTGTTTCTTTGATGCGCAGTGAGCGAACTCCGGTTATGCGGAACGGGATACCTACGGTGCAAGCCGTTGCGACAACGGTCTGTACGAGGTCAGGCGTGTCGGTCATATCTAACTCAATGCGGCCATATAGGTCAGGTGTCGCAGACAATTCTGCACCTTCGTCTGTGTACTCAGTAAGTACGCCTAATTGGGGAAAGATGCGTGCCACTGCCGAATCGCCCTGTAAACTCTTTTGCTTCACACCCGGCAGGGTGACAAAACCGGCGGTCAATGCAGCAATCTCATACCAATAAGAGGCAGCACTGAAGTCCGGCTCAATGTCATTTGAAATAGGCTTATAAAGACCTGTGGCGATGTTCAAGCCATCGCGATTTAACTCTACATCAATGCCGCGATGCTGCATCATCTCTGCCGTCATTTTGATATATGGCAAAGACGAAACATTGCCGTCAAAATTTATAGTTAGCGGCTCTTTGCATAGCGGTGCTATCATCATAAGAGCCGAGATATACTGCGAACTTACTCCGGCTTCAATTGTAAACTTGCCACCATTTAGACGGTGACCGCGAATGTGAAGCGGCGGAAATCCTTCCTCGCCGGTGTATTGGATGTCAGCACCAAGTTGGCGCAGCGCGTCAACAAGTATTGCGATAGGACGGTGGCGCATACGCTCGCTGCCGTCAAGCACGATGTCAGAGCCTTCGATAGACGCATAATAAGCCGTCAAGAAGCGCATAGCCGTGCCCGCCGCACCGATGTTAATGTCGCCGATAGTGCGAGCCGACAGCGCATTGAGCATCGCGTGAGTATCATCGCAATCAGCCACCTCGTCAGCAGTCAGACGAGCCAAGTCACGTGTTAGTGCATTCATGATAAGCGCACGAGCGCTCATACTCTTACTTAGCGGCAGTTTAATGGTCGCTTCGAGTATCTCTTCGGGAGGATATATTTTCAGATTCATTAGATTTGCGGAGCAGTTTTTATTAAACCATGAGAACAACCGTTCTCAAGACCAATCACAAAGTTAGTGATTATTTTGATAGCGTTAACCTATTCACTCAAAAAAATCCACACTCCCAAGCCTGAAAGGCGTTTATCAGTATTCATATGAGCTCAATCACCCAAAATTTGCATAGGTCGGGGATTTTGTGTAAC
>CAYYAA010000067.1:2187-11809 GCA_964469875.1 uncultured Bacteroides sp. | reverse complement strand
ACCACAAGATTATCATCATGACCGATGCCGATGTCGATGGTAGCCACATCGCTACTCTTTTGATGACCTTCTTCTTCCGCCGTATGCGTCCTATCATTGAGAACGGCTATCTCTATTTGGCAACTCCGCCGTTGTATAAGTGCAAACTTGGCAAGAATGAAGAATATTGTTGGACCGAACAACAAGTTCAACAATTCATTTCAAAATATGGTGAACGCACAACCGTTCAACGCTACAAAGGTCTTGGTGAGATGAGCGACCGCGAGCTTCGCGACACCACAATGTCTCCCGAAGGTCGTATGCTCAAACAAGTGAACATCAGCGATGCAGCCGAAGCTGACCGCATCTTCTCTATGCTTATGGGTGAAGACGTTGGTCCGCGCCGCGACTTCATCGAAGCAAACGCAAACTACGCCAACATCGACGCATAATATTATCAGACAGACCGCCGCTAAAAAATGCAGCGGTCTGTCTTTATATATCATAGTAACAAGCTGTTATTTTATCAAACAAGCAAAACGATTTAAGCTCATCACTTGTTATATATATAACAGACAAACCCTATTCATAACTTCTCACATATCCTATCAAATGGCACGCTCTACTATCACAGGTCGTCAATTGCGAGAAGCTGTTGACCAATATATCCACCAGCAAAAGACAAACACGTTCAACTACAAGATTGTGTCAAGCGCAATCGGTGTTGAATCACACACACAGCAACGTTCCGTTGCTCTCTACCTTGCCGAACTCGCATTTGATGGCGATATTATCGAAGTCGCTCCGGGCAAATACAAAGCTCCACAACGCAACGTCGTTGCAACAGGTACATTTGTTCGTCGCAGCAATGGTAAGAACAGCGTAATCACTGATGAAGACGGCGAACCTATCTTCATCGCCGAGCGCAACTCGCTCCATGCCCTTAACGGCGACAAGGTGCGCATCAGCATCGCTGCCCGCGTTAAAGGCAAGGACGCAGAAGCCGAAGTTATCGAAATCATTGAGAAGAAAGAGCAAACTTTCATCGGTACTCTCAAAGTTGACAAACAAGGAGGCTACTTGATGACTGACTCTAAGTTTCTCGCCACAGACATCAACATTCCACGTGCCAAGCTCAAAGGCGGCAAAACCGGAGACAAAGCCGTTGTACGCATTACGGAGTGGCCTGAGGACAGCAAAACTCCGCGAGGCGAAGTGATTGACATCCTCGGCAAAACCGGTGAGAACAACGCAGAAATCCACGCCATACTCGCCGAGTTCGGTCTGCCATATCGCTACCCGGAAGCCGTAGAGAAAGCCGCGGCTAAAATCGGCGCCGGTATCACGGAGGAAGAAGTTGCAAAACGCATAGATATGCGTGGCGTGACTACATTCACCATAGACCCTCGCGATGCCAAAGACTTTGACGATGCACTGTCAATCCGCAAGCTCGAAAACGGCAACTATGAAATCGGCGTTCACATTGCTGACGTCACCCACTACGTTCACCCGGATACAATCATCGACCGCGAAGCGCAAGAACGCGCAACTTCGGTCTACTTAGTTGACCGCGTAGTGCCAATGCTCCCAGAGCACCTCAGCAACGGCATCTGTTCGCTACGTCCTAACGAAGAAAAATTGACATTCTCATGTATCTTCGAGATGGATAACGATGCCAACGTCATCAATTCAAAAATATCTCGCACAGTAATATGCAGTGACCGCCGCTTCACATACGAAGAAGCGCAAGACATCATCGAGGCAGGCAAAGGCGACTTCGCCGAAGAAGTGCTGACGCTTGACCGATTGGCTAAAATCTTGCGCAAGCAACGCTTTGAAACAGGCTCGGTTGAGTTTGACCGCATGGAGGTGCGTTTTGAAATCGACGAGACAGGACACCCCATTGATGTCTACTTTAAGGAGTCTAAAGATGCCAACAAATTAATTGAGGAATTCATGCTCCTTGCCAACAAAACCGTGGCAACGGCTATCGGCGCACCGGCAGGCAAAAAGAAGCCTAAAGCATTTGTTTATCGCGTCCACGACATGCCGGACCCCGGTAAATTAGCTGATCTCTCAACATTGGCTCGCACATTCGGCTACAAGGTTAAGGCTACAGGCACGCCAAACGAAGTCAATCGTTCACTTAATCGTATGCTCAAAGAGGTAAAAGGCAAGGGTGAAGAGAATTTCCTCTCAACACTCGCCATCCGCTCAATGGCAAAAGCTGTATATTCGACAACAAATATCGGTCACTACGGTTTAGGATTTGACTTCTACACCCACTTCACTTCGCCAATTCGCCGCTTCCCTGACATGATGGTACACCGTCTGCTTGAGAAATATCTCGCCGGCGGACGTTCTGTTAACGTTCAGAAACTTGAAGAGCAGTGCAAGCACTCATCAGACATGGAGCAACTCGCTGCAAACGCTGAGCGTTCATCCATCAAGTACAAACAAGTCGAATATATGCGCGACCACCTCGGTGAAGTCTATGACGGCATTATCTCAGGCGTAACTGAATGGGGCTTATATGTCGAAATCAATGAAAACAAATGCGAAGGTCTCGTGCCCGTGCGCGACCTCGCTGATGACTATTATGACTTCGACGAAAAGAACTATTGTCTTGTTGGTCGCCGCCGCAACAATCGCTACCGTCTCGGCGATGCAATTCAAGTGCAAGTTGCACGCTGTGACCTCGACAAGAAACTGCTTGACTTTGTAGTTGTGGACAAAAACAACCCTCCACGCGGTGCCGAAGAACTTGCATCTAAAAAAGCAATCTCTGCGCCTTCTCACAGCGACAAAAAGAGCAAGAGCAAAAGTAAAAGCAAAAAGAAATCATCAAAACGCGAGAGCAAGCGCGAAAGCAAACGCCGTCGCAAATAATTCTTAACAGATAAAACAAAGAGCCGCATAAGTCTTATGGGCTTATGCGACTCTTTTTATTATAAGTCTACAATTATGAGCTATTCTACTTCAATCGTTATCAACAACTTGCGCATTTACGCATATCATGGCGTGGGTGAACAAGAGCAGCGTGTCGGCAATAACTTCGAGCTTAATATCCGCGTTGGCTATGATGCCACAAAAGCCATGACAAGCGACACGATAGAGGATGCCGTGAGCTATGCCGACATCGTAGAGATAGCAAAGCGAGTAATGGCAACACCGTCACGTCTACTCGAACACGTCACAAAACGCCTTGCGGATGCTATCATAGCTCAATACCCGGCAATAACATCACTCGAAATCACGCTATTAAAAGTTACGCCACCAATCCCAGCAGACCTTGATTCAGCCGGTTTTACTTACACATGGTCAAAGTAAATAGCCATACTTAGACAACTCACAGCAGAATTTGTCATAGTCTTTAGCCTTTACCAAAACTATTTTGCCGGTTGCACGCTGTGAAATCTTGCGGATAACAGTATTTTCAGTCAAGATGCGCATTAACTCTGCATCATCTTTTTTCAACTGTAACACGATATAGTTATCCTCAGTCACATTCTCGAGCAAACATGCTTTGCTATTTAATTCAGCAAAAAAGTTTTTCCAAATTTCAGGGATATCCTGTCCGAAAAGAGATTCAAATGTTTGAATTCTTCGCAACAAGTCAACATTTCCTGCGCAATTATTCAAGAATGTTTCGCTTGTGACTTTATATAGATTTTTAGAGACCTTTACTGATATTACTTTAACAAAATCAAAGCCGATAATGTCGTTTGACGATACTTTAATCAGCAAGGCACTATCTTCAAGTTGCATTCTTTCCCGTTCAACTTCATTGCGCACATATTCAGACTTATAACAGAATACGTGCAGCCCGAATGACGATAATCTAAACGCTTTTAGTCCTGCAAAACCTGAAGCTTGGTCAGTAAGGGGGAAATCATAAGCTATCTCAACCAAGCCAACTGCGGCAAGAACAAAAACTGTGGCATATATCAAGGTTGCAGCCACCACCGCAATCGCATCATGACAGTATATATATTTATTGGTATATTCATTATAGAACGTGTAATAACGGGTCTGACGTTCAACGACAGCAAAAAGATAAGCCATTTGTCTGCTAAACTGTTTCCCTCTTACAACAACATCCAACAAGTCATCCGGAGAATACCAGCCCTGACTACAATTCTTAGATATATATTTAATAACTTCACTTGCAAACTCTTCGAGATCAAGGATATAACGATGTGGACGTCTCACATTTGAATAGAGCACGTCCTTCATAATCTTACGATTAATAGCCTTACTCAAAGCACTTAGGACATTCTCTTCATACTCAGGCACCGATTTGGTACTCCCTTCCATACAGTTCCATAATGTAGCCAATATCACCGCTCGCATGCGTCGATATTCTGCCGCCATACATTTATCTGTAAAGAATTCTTGAATGTTGGCACCCTTTGCAAAATCTTTAACCAGCGTTACCGTGAAGTCCTTACCTTCAATAATATTGTGCATAATTCTAAAATACCAATCTATCTTAGGAATTTCAGTAGCCAATAACGGATAGGCATTAAATGTGAACATCGTTTGCGGTTTCTCTATGGTTTCCAGTGTCGGATTATCTTCCAAGAAACAACGAGAAAGCATATTCATCAAATAAATATTAAGTCCGACATAATATTCATCGCTGAAGTATGAGATATCTAAATTGAATAAAGAGGCATATAAATCGTACTCATCCGCAATAACAATACCACGAGACGATTCTTGTTTGTCAGCATATAAGAGTATATCTTTCACATCCACAATAGCAATATCACGAGGTGATTTTGGTACGTTAGGATATAACCTAATTAGCTCAGGATAGTCAGCAATCTTAGTCCAACGCTTCACAGCCAAGACCCTCAACGCCGCTTTTATCTGTTCCGGGAAGAAATGTACAATCTGTGCTACATTTTTAGGTTCATATAAGACATCGTAAATAAAACCAATATAATCATCCTTTTTTGACTTTGATATCTTTTGTAAAATCGAAGATATTTGTGATTTAAATTCGACACGCTGAGCTTCTTCCATATCTCTGCTTACATCCCAACGCACCTCAGATAGGACTTTCAGAAAAGGCAATGATATTTTATACACCGTTTCCTTTTCAATACAGTGTAATTTGTAGAAGCATTTTACATCTGTTGGTGCCAGGCTAAGAATAATTTTCACGTTGGCACGCTGTTTGCGCGGCGAATTATCACATTCGCCGCTGTTTTGAAATTTTTCAAATAAGTTATCATTTCCCATATTAATCAACTTAGAATATAATCAATATCCTCTTGAGTAAGCTGTTTTGCAACAGAGCTGTCATTTCCAATCAAGCCTTCAAAGAGCTGTCTCTTTTTCTCTTGAAGCTGAAAAATCTTTTCTTCAATTGTGTTCTTTGTAATCATTGAGTAGCTTAAGACTGTATTGTGTTGACCAATGCGGTGCAAACGATTGACCGCTTGTTCTTCAACAGCTCGATTCCACCAAGGTTCAAAAATGTAGACTATATCAGCGGCAGTAAGGTTCAAACCAACGCCACCGGTCTTTAATGTCATCAACATGACAGAACATTCAGAGTCATTCTGGAACTGTCGCACGACGGCTTCACGTTTCTGAGTTGCACCGGTCATTGTGACATAGCTAATTCCTTCATTAGTCAACCATTCGCCGACTTCCTCTATGCCTGCAATATAATTAAAGAAAATTACGACCTTATGATTTCCGGCAACGGCTTGAGCCACATCCTCCATCATCGGCTCTATTTTGGGCGAAGCTATCGCACCATCTGTCAGCGAACCGGGAATAGAAGCTATACGACGCAACTCATTAAGAGCCTTAAATATTTCAAATTGAATCTTGCCGATACCGTCAGCGGCTATAGTTTTCTCTATTAAAGCCTTATAGTAACTGCGACGTTCCTCATAGAACTGAGCCTGTTCGCGTGACATCTCAACATATAGTTTCTTCTCAATACGCTCCGGCAACTGTTTAAGTACGTCTTTTTTGAGACGACGAAGCATAAAAGGATATATTTTTTTGCGCAACGCCTTCATCGTCTCGCGGTCGTCATCACGTTGGATGGGAATGGCATAGCGCTGATTGAACTCATCAAGAGAGCCAAACATCGCCGGATTAAGGAATGAAAAGAGCGAATAAAGCTCTGTAAGATTATTCTCAATAGGTGTGCCACTTAATGCCAAACGGTGGTCTGTATCAAGTAATTTGACAGCTTTGCTCACCTGTGTTGTTACAGTTTTAATATTTTGAGATTCATCAAGGATGACATACTCAAACTTTTTATCCATCAGGTCTTTAATGTCATTTCTTACCATAGCATAAGTAGTCAAAATGACCTGATGTTTCATTGCCGTTTTGAGGTCACGATTTGTCTCATAGTAGACATAATACTTCAACTTTGGCGCAAACTTGTCAATTTCAGATTGCCAGTTAAATATCAAGCTCTTAGGCATCACAATAAGAGACGGCTTCTTAGCTTTGGGATATATAGATGCCAACAAGGTGATTATCTGAACAGTCTTGCCAAGTCCCATATCATCAGCGAGACAGCCTCCGAGATTATTCTCTCTAAGATAGCTCATCCATTTGTAGCCCTCTACTTGATAATCACGCAGTTTAGCCTTGATTGCCGGCAGCTTGACTTCTTTATCTTTCAAGTCATTAAAACCTTCATAAACTGAGCGCATCCGGTTAAAAGATTGATTATCAACGCAGTTTTCGAACATTGATTCGACTTCAGGAAGATCAAAGAAAGACACCTTAAACTTATCGGAGCCAGTGACAGGCTTGAACACACGCGACAAGCGTTGAACAATGTTACCATCTATCACGCCTCGACTACCATTCTTGAGTGTGATGAAGTTATTGCGATGATATTGTGCAAGGACATCTTTTAATGAGAACTGTTCATTGTCAATATCTATTGTTACATCTCCCTCAAGAAAATCTATGCCGGAGCTGAACTTGGCATTAACGTGGGGCGTTACCGGATAAATTTTGTATTCCTTTATATGCTCTATACCTGCCAATTTAAAGTTCCGAGTCAGCGGCATCAAATGCGTCAACAAGAAATTTCCGGCCACCTCCTTCGGCAAAACAAACAAGTTATCTTCGTGATAAATCTGTTTGCGAATAGCCGCACTCGGTGCTGAAGCCTTTACTGCCTTTGCCAACATACCAATAGCACTTGACGCATCGTTACTGCCCAGCGGACGTATATGGACTTGGCGCTCTTCTTTGTCAAGCATTACCTCATAGGTCAATGCCATCTCGTTTGAGAAGTTCACCGGAAGGTTACCAATTATATTAAAGCAACGCATGTAAAGCGTACTATCCTCATCCACCTTGTCAAAGTAAATCAGAGGTACTGATGCTTGCGGTGTCTTATGATATATTTCGAGATAATCTTCAAAACGCAACTTCACATTCTTGATATATGTGTAAAAAAGCGATAAAAAGCTCTCGATATAGTTAACTCTAAATGTAGTGGTAAATATAGAAATCTTATCAAAGTTATCTCCTATGCCAACTATAGGATAAATCATAGACCCGGACAGAATATAATCATCCGACAAGAAGCTGATATGCGATAAAGACTTCTCGGTTGTTTCTGCAATAAGTTTTGAATTATATTGCCCGTTTTTAGACTCTTTGATTTCCAAATACAAATCTGCCACCTCGTCAGAAACGGCAATTTTATTCAAATTGTCATCAACGAGATTATCACACGCGATAAGAGCTGATGCCAAGCCGAGTATATCTTTTACTACTACTGCACCACTACCTTCATTCCCCCACTCAGGGTCAAAATCCGTATCATAGGACTTATTCTTTGATACAAGAGAAAGAGCACGCTGTTGATAGGCATCTTTAGGCACACACTGTTCAACTTCGAGAGTCTTACCTTTTTCATCAACCAATGACAAAACACAGTCATTGTCACCGTTGATGTTTATGCTGAAGAAGAAGTCTTCACCTAAACCTATAGGCTTAACTCGTACCGCGCTGATATGCTTTAGTTTGGATATAAAATCGGGCATTTCCGTTCCAGACAGAACAGACAATGTATTAAAATCTTCCATCAAATTCCGTATTATCATAGATTGAACATAGGCACTTAGTTCCACGTGAACTCTTTCTGACGACCAAGGTATGATTGGACTTTTATTACAGCACGTCGCAATGGTCGCGTAATGGTGTAATATGGTATCGTTAGCATCAAGCAGCGCGAACCAAGAGCTTGCATCGCTCCTCGCCAGATTATAATATCTAAGATATACAACAACAGTAATATCAGCACTGAGGCACTGATAGTGAATATGTTTAGGTAGTCAACAGCAATCGCTGCAGCTAACGCCGCAATGAGCAATATGTGCAGCGAGCCGGAGAAGCCCATGAGAAATCTCGCACGATGTTTGATGCGATGTTCCGTAAATATATGACGCAAAGCGCGTTCTTTATAGAGACGGGGGTCATTGCCATAGCGAACCTTGACGATTGACTCCTCAGACAATTCAACGGCGGTATTATCACCGGTAGCTATCTCACTAACAAAAATATCATCATCTCCGAAGTGAAGATTGAGCGAGCGCGAGAAGCCTTTGTTTCGGAAGAAGGTCTCTTTGAGGTATGCTAAATTATATTCTGTACCGCGATAAGGGTTACCTGACATTGCTGCCGAAAGCCATTTGACGGCATCAACGGTGCTGTCAAACACTCGCATTTTTGCACCAAAAGCAGTGTCATCTTCGGGATTTGCCACAGATGCACCAAGCACTACTTCAACATCAGCATTCTCATTAAAGTTGCGCATCATGCGGCGTAACCACATCGGTGATTCAATAATAGCTACTGCCGTAGTCAAAACTACAACATCATATTTTGCTGCTTTCACACCCAATGTCAGAGCCAATTTTTTGCGGCTGAGATTGCGTGCGCCATCCGGTGTAAATGTCAGATACAGATTAGGATGCGAAGGCTGTAGAGCAGCAACAACATCACGCACATCGACAGATTCGCCTTCGTTCACAACTATTACCTCAAACGGAGCAGGATATTCTTGATTAAGCACTTGCGGCAGCAACTCTGCCAATTGGTCTGCCTCCTCTTGCGAATAAATAACAATCGAAGCCGGACGAAATCTATCTTCACTGACAGTCTCATCAGCCACGTCACATTTGCGACGAAAAACCGTAACCTTGCGCACGCGCAACAAATAGATTGTCAAGATTATCAACAGGCTTAAAACAGCCAAGCCTAAAAGTGTCGAAATTATAGGTGATATTTGAAGGGAAAAATACATAGTTGCATCAATTTTTTCACTGCAAATTTATCAAAAATTTACTAACTTTTGAGCATACATTCAACATTTTAGTAAGATTTATTGCGAAAACACTCAATAATCGCGTGAAAGTTGCTAACTTTACAACCGAATTAAGGTAGAACTATTTATGAAAAGTAACACAATTAAGATATTAGCTCTCGGATTAGGTCTAACATTGGCGTCTTGCACTGACTTGTTTAGAGTAAGTAATGATGACAAATATTATAATGACAATTACTCTCCTATCTGGGGCGCAACAACCGCTGCTCCTGCACCTGTAGGAACAACCATAACAAATAAGAACAAAGACAA
>CAYYAA010000067.1:0-2087 GCA_964469875.1 uncultured Bacteroides sp. | reverse complement strand
AATAACAACCAACCGGTTAACAACAACCAATCAAACAATAACCAGCCTGACAACAATAACAATCAGCAGGTTAATAATGGCAACCAAAATATAGCTCCAACAGAGCCCAATAAGACCGATCAAAACGTCAACAACAATACTAATAATAACACGACTAACAATAACAGTCAGTCATCCACTACAAATCGCCGTCGTGGTAGAAACAACTAAGCACTGACGGCTACACAATGATCTTTAAAGGCTACTCCAACAGTGGTGTAGCCTTTGTTATTGTCATATCTAATTGTTTTCCAATTGTTTCAACTTTCTAAATTGATATATAATCATAAATGCTGTGACCATTGTGGCTATGATATCTGAAGTAGGGAAAGACATCCAGATGCCATCAAGAGCAAAGATGGTCGGAAAGTAGAGCAGTAATGGTATAAGAAACAGCACTTGGCGAGAAAGGCTGAGGAAGATGGACTTACCTGACTTGCCGATACTCTGAAAGAACGTCGTCGAGACAATCTGAAAGCCGACAACCGAGAAGGCTATAAGTGACCAATGCAGAGCTATCACAGTCATATTTATCAGACCCGCATCTGTTGTGAACACTTTTGCCACAAGGTCTGGACAAGACAAGCCAAACGCGCTTCCCGTGACGCATATAACGGTCGATGCCGCTACAGCAAGCCAATAAGTACGGCGTAAACGATCATAGCGCTGTGCACCATAGTTATAGCCGACAATAGGCTGCATCCCTTGACAGATACCTAACACGATTGTTGCCATTAGCGAGGTGTAGGTCGTGAATATACCTGCTGCTCCGATGGCTGTATCGCCGCCATAGCGTCCCAATGTGGTGTTTATAATGATATTGATAAAGCATGACGCCGCATTAACCAACGCAGGCGCTGCGCCTATTGAAATAATTGCAAGCACAATCTTTGAGCGCAAGCCGAAAGTCCCGCGGCAAAATCCAACGCTAACATCTTTGCGGAAGAAGTGCGCAAAGACAAATGCCGCGGATATGGTCATCGCCAAATCGGTCGCAATAGCGGCGCCTTTAATGCCCATATCAAGGGCAAAAATAAATATTGGAGCGAGCACGAGGTTGCTACCAGCGCCGATTAGCATTGTGAACATAGCACGACGTGGATAGCCGGAAGCACGCATCACGTTGTTAAGACTATAAGTAAGGTTAGTCATTAACAGACCCGGTAGCAACCACAAGATAAAGTCTCGAGCATAGGGCAAAGTGACATCACTCGCGCCAAACAAACGCAAAATCGGCTCGATAAAAATGCCAAAGAAGGCAATATAAATCGTAGCATTTATCAGTATCAATGTCAAGGCATTGCCAAGAATAAGGCGTGCCGTTGCGACATCTTTCTGACCCAAAACGATAGAAACACGAGCCGCTGCGCCGCCACCGACCATCACGCCGAGAGCTGCCGTTAGGTTCATAACGGGAAATGTTATGGCAAGCCCGGCTATCGCATCTGCGCCAACACCCTGACCGATAAAGATACGGTCAATCACGTTATAGAGCGACATGACGAGCATACCGACAACAGCCGGCAAGCTATATTCCCATAAAAGTCTGCCAACTGGGCGGCTTTCAATCTCTGACAGGTTATTTGTAGGCATATATTGCACAAAGAAAGCGAAGGCAAGTCGCCGAGGCGAGCCAACCTTCGCTTTTATTTTTTAAGTTACGATTGCTTATTTACCGGCAGCAGCCTTAGCGCGCTCGTAGTATTTGCGGATATCTGTTTGTGCGCTTTGAACATATTGAGGATACTCATTAATGAGTTTATCATAAGCCTCAAATTCATCGTCAAATTTGTTTTCTGCGCGATATACGTTAGCGAGTTTGATAAGCACTAAAGGCACGATGTCAGGGTTCTCGTCAGCTTTGCTGATAGCTTTGTTGAAGCATTTAATGGCTTCGTCATTCTTTTTAAGGTTAACATAGCAGTCACCCTTGAGAGAATAAACGCCTGCTGCAACGATGTTATCGCTGATTGAAGCGTCATCGAGGTATCTGATAGCGTCTTCATACTTGCCATTATTGTAAAGGCGAATAGCGACTTCAACTTTAG
>CAYYAA010000066.1:0-11883 GCA_964469875.1 uncultured Bacteroides sp. | reverse complement strand
TACTTCATTGAAGTTCCAACGCCGCGTGGCACAAGCAGTAAAACGTGCACGCCACCTCGCGCTTCTTCCCTATGTAACCGACTTGATGAAATAACTTTAAAGCTATAAGGAATAACTATGCAGATCATTCTGAAAGAAGACGTTAATGGCCTTGGATACAAGGACGACGTCGTAGAAGTTAAAAACGGTTACGGTCGCAACTACCTTATTCCCCAAGGTAAAGCCGTTATCGCTACTCCTTCGGCTCTTAAAGTACTCGCCGAAAACCAACGCCAACGTGCGCACAAGCTTGCTAAGATTAAGGCAGACGCTGAAGCAGCAGCAGCAGCACTCCAAGGCATCCAACTCACCATCGGAGCAAAGACAAGTGCAACCGGAACAATCTTTGGTTCTGTAAACAGCATTCAAATTGCAGAAGCACTTGAGAAGCTCGGTCACAACATCGATCGCAAGATTATTGTGTTGAAGGACGCTATCAAGGAAGTAGGCAAGTACACCGCAACAATCAAACTCCACAAGGAAGTTTCAGTAGAAATTCCTTTTGAAGTAGTTGCTGAATAAGCCAACCCAAGTACACTAATATACCCCTTCTGTGTGCCTGTGTCGAGAGATACGGGCACTTCTTGTATATAAGCGTTTCAAAGGAATAAGCGAATGAGGTCAGCGATTTTTCATGATTTTCTGCTTATTTTTCCATAATTTTATGTAAGTTTGCAAATAAATCCTCTGAAAGCTCGCATAACTTATGAAACGACATATACTACTAATAATTCTATTGGTGATTGCTAACAGTGCTATAGCAAAAAACAGTTCGCTAAACAGTCGTATTGACAGCATAAACCGGATACGCATAGAGAATTCAGCAGCAGCGATACAGCCGTTGTATGACGCATTTATTGAAGCTAATAAAGCGCGAATGGCGCATGAATGTGCGCGAAGCCTGACATATTTGGCATGGTCATTTTATGATAATAACCAAACAGACCTCAGTTTGCAATTGTTTGAATATGCACGTAACTATTGTCCGGAGGATGATACGGAGCTATCTGAGCTAATCACATTAGGCATTGGCGCAAGCTATAGTGTATTAGGGATAAATAATGATGGCGAGAAAATCTTAACCGAGAGTCTCAAACACAGCATTAAGTCAGGGAATAAGCGCGAGAGCATGATGATAAACTTATATCTTGGTGCGCACTATTCAAAAGCGAAGAAAGAGTCTAAAGCTGAGCAATGCTTTGAGCGAGCTCGACAATTGGCACACGAAATAAATGATACGCTATTTGAGAGTGCAATTTATTGTAATCTTGGCAATTATGGTAAAACCACTGCTGAGTCGGAGTCGCTTTATAATAAGTCAATAGACCTTTGCAAGCGTTCAGACAATAAGATGACAGAATGCCACGCGTACTGCAATTTGGCGGAGCTATATTATAATAATAATGAATATGATAAGGCACTGCGCACATTGGAGCGAGCGAATGACTTCTTGCCGTTTCTTAAAGACAATGACATTGCAATAAAAGAGTTGCACCTGTTATTCAGCAAGATATACTCGGCACAGAAGGACTATACTGCTGCATATAATCACTCAGTGAGGTATAGCGAGCAAGTTCAGGATGAGCAACAGCAGCTCAACACCGACCGTGCGAAATATCGTATGATGATGAAGAACATCATACGAGCATGCGAGACGTATAACATCTCGACACGAGAAATCAAATATAATGCGACTTATCGTACACTTATTGCGATAATTATCTGTATATCACTTATTTTGGTGATATATGTTTACTTTCACCGCAAAGAGAAGCGTCAGGCTCAGTATATAATACGAAAAGACAGAGAAATCAAGGATTTGCTTGACACAAGGGCGGCTCAAGATGAGGAGTTGCGCAATAGCAAGACCATTATCAACTACCTATACATATTTTATAATGACCGCAATCTGTTGCTTGAGAAAATCAGTAATATGATTAAAGATGGTTACAAAATGGGGCAATCGCAACTAATCACCCACTTAAAGAATACGAATATATTCATCAACTCGTGCTACAATAAGACACGAGACAATAAATTGTTTGATGACATCAATGCAGAGAATCAACAATTCCTTGAGCGATTGATGCTGAAACATGAATTATCTGAGGTTGACCGACAGCTTGCAATCTATTATCGCATGGGGCTATCGACAAAAGAAATCTCAATTTTAACAGGTAAACAACCAAAGACAATCACAATGGCGCGCTATCGGCTGAAAAAGGAATTGGGATTACATGAGGAAACAGACCTCACAGACTACCTCAAAGGCATTTAATGACAATGTAGACATCTACAGAAATCTATGCGCTTGATTTTCAAGCATATAAAACGACGAATGTAGATATACAAAACTCGGTGAGAGAGTTTTTGTATATGTCATTTTGCTATCAATTATTTGGTTTTAATGTGAATTTGTTACTAAGTTAGCACATTGTTTTACAAAATCACATTAGTATGAAAACCGCAACCTGCTTGTTTTTAGCTACAGCGTTGATGGCGTTATCCAATGTCACGATGACAGCCAACACGGGGGCTAAGACAAAAATCGACTTCAAAGACATTCCTAATAAGGAAGCCATGAAGAATTGGATTAAACCACGGCCGGCAAAGCAGCTATCAAATAATGATAGCCCAGCACTGAGCGTAGGCAATCCAAACAAGGTCAAGGCAGCTAAGCATTTCAATGCGGCAGCCGAAGCGACCGGTGTCAATTTCAGATCAGTTTTATTGTATTCTGATTCATGGGATGAGGATAATCCACCTTATGGTGTATATGACTTCTCAACCGCAGACAGTCCGTTTAAATTCACGAAGAAGTATGTCAACTATGAAGCGCCGCAGAATGGTGGTGGATTCTTTGTTGACAACAAATATTACTTCACAAGTTATGTAATGGACGATTGGGGTTGGGACTACGACGTAACGACCTATATAGTAAACACAGACACATGGAAAGTAGACGACACGGTTAGCCAAGACCTATATGCATTGGCAACAGACTTAGCCTATGACCCTATTGAGAAAGTCGCATTTGGCTGTTTCTATTCAAGCGATGATGAAGGCTCATATTGGGGCTATATGGATCCTGCTGACTGTGGTATTCACCAGATAAAGGCTCTTGACGGACAGCTCGTAGCAGTAGCTATTGACGCTGTTGGCAATGCCTACGCAATCACCGACAGCGGTACGTTAGCAAAAGTAGATAAATATTCAGGCGAACTTACAGCAATCGGTTCTACCGGCATTACACCGGCATATATGCAGTCAGCGACCTTTGGCGAAGACGGCACACTCTATTGGGCAGCCGGCTTCTCAGACGGTTCAACAGGATTGTTCACAGTAGACACTACCAACGCACACGTTAGCCTCGTAAGCGACTTCAGCGATGAGCAAGAAGTAGTTTCACTGTACGCACTTCCGGCAGAAGTTAGTGCTGATGCACCTGCCGCAGCTGAGAACCTCGTTGCCAACTTTACAGCAGATAATCTCAAAGGCACAGTCAATTTTGACGTTCCAAAGTTAACCGCGGGAGGGTCAGAACTTAGCGGCAATTTGTCATATACAATATTTGTAGATGGTAAAGAGGCAGTTGCAGGTCTGACAACAGCAGGAGCATCTGTCAGCACAAATGTCTCAGTCAGTGCAGCAGGCGTACACGTATTTGCGGTTACGCTGAGCAATGCAGCAGGAGAGAGTGCCAAGGTATCGACCTCACTCTGGGTAGGTATCGACAGGCCGTTGGCAGTAACAGACCTCACGCTGACAAAGGTTGGTGACTTTGAAGCAAAGCTCACATGGAACGCGCCAAGCGGAACAGTTAACGATGGCTACTTTGACCTTGCACGTATATCATATACTGTCACTCGTCTGTATGACAACAAAGTAGTAGCTACCGGATTGAAAGATACAGAATTCACCGATAAGCTCGAACTTGACGGTCAGGCATACCTCACATATAAAGTAACAGCTTATGCTGATGACGTAGAGGGTCAATCAGCAAAATCTAACGGTGCAGTATTTGGTTCAGCATACAACACTCCGGCAACGTTTGCTCTTGACAGTGAAGATGAGTACAACTTATTCACAGTTATAGACAACAACGAGACTGTCAATCAAGACAGCGGTATGTGGGAATATAGTCCAAGTGCCGGCTGTGCAGGTTATGTTGCAGGAACACAAGATGGTGATGACTGGTTCATCACTCCGTCAATCAACCTGAAGAACGACAGATATTACACCTTTGAATATGACGTATGCTGCTATTCAGACTATTGGCCGGACCAATATGAGGTATTCATGGGTAAAGGTGCTACTATCGAATCAATGACAGAGCAAATTGTAGAGTCAACGACAATCTACTGGGACGAATATCGTCACGTATCATTGCGCATTAAAGTTGCAGAAGACGGTGTTTATAACTTCGGCTTCCATGCTTTGTCAGAAGCAGGTGGTGCATTCTTCTTGATAGACAATATCTCAGTCAAAGACAGCTATGGACTCAAAGCTCCGGCAGCCGTCAACGAGCTCAGCGCAGTAGCAGCAGACAAGGGTGAACTTGCAGCCACCGTTTCATTCAAAGCTCCTGTTAAGACCGCAGACGAATCTACATTGAGCGAAATTACAGGCGTTGACATCTATTGTAACGAAGAAATTGTTACAACACTTGACAATGTAAAACCCGGCGAAACATACTCATTCACCGACAATCAACCTGCACAAGGCAACAATACATATAAGGTTGTAGCAGTTAACAACTCAGGCGAAGGCGTACCTGCAGAGGTAACAGTATGGGTTGGCGTTGACTATCCGAGTGCACCTGATGTAACAGTATCTGTCAGCGAATCACACCCCGTAATCACATGGACAGCACCGGAAGGTCGTGGTTACTATGGTGGCTATGTAGATAACAGCGCGCTCACATATATCGTTTACCGCGTGAACGATGACGAAATTATCGCACAAGATTTGACGACATTCACATTCACCGATACAGAAACAACAGTACCGACCGATGGTGAACAATCATTGTATCAATATGCCGTTTACGGACAATCAACTACAGGAGTAGGCTATCCGGGCAGTGCATTCGTGATTGGTGGTGAGAAATACACACTTCCGTACGAAGAATCATTTGCCAATGGCAAGTCTGCTCACCTCTGGGTAAAGAATGGCACATTTGATGACAATTGGTCAATTGCAGACGACTGGAGCGCAACACCACAAGACAGCGATGGCGGTCTCCTCTTGCTTACTCCATATACCGCAGGTAGCGAGTCAAGCATCTTCACAGGTAAGATTGATATGACAAAGGCTAAGAACCCAACATTATCATTCTACCTTTCAAAAATGAATTATGAGAATAACGGATTTATCGAAACAAATCCCGAAGATGACACTCTCGACATTGAAGTCGCAGGAGCCGATTATAGATTAAAAGTAGTTAATACTATTCATCCGTCAGAATATACAGCAGGTAAATATACGCTTGTTGAAGTTCCTCTCGATGAATATGTAGGACAAGACTTCGTATTCTTTGGTTTCCGCGCACACAATGTAAGTGCACAGACACCGATGTTGGTTGACAATATCACACTCCGCAGCAACTATGACTACAACTTGGCATTGGCTAATGTTACAGCTCCGTCATCAGTTAATGTGACAGAAGATTTGACAATAAAAGTTGAGGTTAAGAATGACGGCGCAAACGCAGCTGAGAACTTTGACCTCGTGCTCTATAAGAGCGGCGAACAAGTTGAGAAGGTAACGGAACCGGAACTTGCACGCGGCGAATCTAAAGAATATACATTTACACTCACAGCCGAGCCTACATGGTCTGACAATGAGACATTCGTTGTTGAAGTCAAACTTGCCGGAGATGAGGTAGCAGAAGACAATACTGCAGAATTTGACGTCACAGTAGTTCGTCCCAATATGCCGGCAGTTACAGACCTTGACGGAGTCGAAGTCGAAGGCGGCGCATACGACTTCAAATGGTCAGCACCTGAAATCAGCTCTGTAGAAGTAACAACAGATAGCTTTGAGGACTATACCCACGGTGCACTTCGCAACTTTGGCGAATGGTCAGTTATTGACGAAGATGGTGAGTATGGCTTTGGAGACTTCTATGCCGGTGAAGATTATGTTGAACTGCCCCACCCGTTCAGTGCACAAGCATTCACCGTTCTTGACGCAACACGTTTAGAAATAGATCTTGAAGCACATCCCGAATGGGCAGCACACTCAGGCGATAAGATGTTGGCATGTATGTATAACAATTGGGAGAATGATGACTGGTTGATTTCTCCGCTATTGTCAGGCAAAGAGCAAGTGATATCATTCTATGCTAAGACACCTGATGAAAGCAAGGGCGACCAAATCAGAGTTTATTATTCAGCCGATGGTAAGACAACAGACGACTTCGCACTTCTTGATGCTCGTAAGATTACACTCAAGGGCGAATGGACAAAATATGAATACACCGTGCCCGAAGAAACAACATACTTTGCTATCAGATACTCAGCATACTCAGGCTGCGCAGTCCTCATCGACGACGTAACATTTGAGAAAGCTGCATCTGAAGGTGGTATCGAGTTGCAAATCCTCGGTTACAACATTTATCGTGATGATACACGCCTCAATGAGAGAGTAATCACAGGCACCGAATACACAGTAAACGCAGCGGAATCAGGTGCATACACTGTAACCGTAGTTTACAATGCCGGTGAATCTGAGAAATCAAATACTGTTTACGTGACAACAACAGGCGTTGAAAACATCACTGTTGATCGTCAGCAACCGGAAGTAATCTATGACCTCTACGGACGTCGCGTCAGCACACCTCGTGCAGGTCAAATCTACATCATTGATGGAGTTAAAAGATTATATAAGAAGTAGTAATTTGGATTAGTAGTATAACAGAATTAATCTTCAATTCTGATGGCGGTTGCGGTGACGCAATCGCCATCAATTTTTATCCATATATTGACAGAAAAAGCAGTCATAAAAGGCGATAACGCGATTTATGACTGCTTGTATGTGTGGATATAAAAGTCTTTAAGCCAATTCGCAGATTAGTGTAGCGGATGATGCTTCGACGACGCGGACACGCACCGTGTCACCGGGACGTGATTCACCACGAGGGAATACGCAGGTCTTATTTTGACCTGTTCTGCCAACCATCTGTGCGGTGCTACGTTTTGAGACGCCTTCAATCAGCACGTCAAACTCCTTGCCGATGTCACGGCGATTTGATTCGAGAGACAACTCGTTTTGGAGTGCAATCATGCGGTTAAGGCGGTCAATCTTGACCTCTTCGGGGACATTATCGGGCATTGTTCTTGCGGCGAGAGTTCCGGGGCGTTCTGAATATTTGAACATGAATGAAGCGTCAAAGCCTACTTCGCGCATCAAATCGAGAGTCTCTTGGAAGTCTGCTTCGCTCTCGTCATGAAATCCGGTGAATAGGTCTGAAGTAATAGCGCAATCCGGGATAGCACGACGGATAGCGGCGATACGGTCAAGATACCATTCGCGTGTGTACTTGCGATTCATCGCTTTCAGCACAGAGTTGCTGCCCGACTGCACCGGTAGGTGGATATGACGGCAGATATTTTGACGCGATGCGATGGCTTCGATGATGCGGTCAGACATATCTTTGGGGTGAGATGTAGTAAAACGGATGCGCAAATCGGGTGCGGCATCAGCTACAATTGTCAGCAGAGCGGCGAAATCAGTCACAGCGCCTGTTTCGGGATTTTCATATTTATAGCTATTGACATTCTGACCGAGCAGAGTGACTTCTTTAAAGCCACGTTGTTTGAGGTCTTGCAGCTCACTGAGGATGCTGTCAACGGGTCGGCTGCGTTCACGTCCGCGAGTATAGGGGACGATGCAATAAGAGCAGAAGTTATTACATCCGCGCATGATGCTGATAAAACCTCCGACGCGATTGCCGGTGATGCGGCTCGGGATAATGTCACGATAAGTTTCAGTGGTACTCAACTCGACGTTGATAGCTTTTTGACCGGCTTCAGCGGCAGCAAAGAGGGCGGGCAAATCGAGGTAAGAGTCAGGGCCGGCGACAACATCGACGCCGTGGTCATTGAGCAAAGTGTCTCTGACACGTTCAGCCATACAACCAATCACACCGACAATCATACGACGTCCGGCATGTTTGCGGCGAAGTGAAGCGAGATACTGCAAACGGCTGACGATTTTTTGCTCGGCATTATCTCGGATAGAGCAAGTGTTAAGGAGAATAGCATCAGCGTCAGCGATGTCATCAGCGATGTCATATCCCGCCATACCCATAATAGAAGCGACGACTTCAGAGTCGGCTACATTCATTTGGCAACCATAGGTTTCAATGAATAGGCGCGGAGTAGCGCCATTAGTTGAGGTCTTCTGTTCTGACATTATATATTTTAATATTTATTTGTCTGTATTTGTTTTGACACCTAAAATTATCTAAAAAGGCAATATAATTAGACTTTTATGCTTTTTATTTTGTAGCATTGCGCATAAATGACTAATTTTGTGCAAAATTACAAAAATATCAAATATTAGATAACATAGAAATGTCATTTAATTTCATTACAGCAGAAGAAGCAGCCGAATTAATCAAAGATGGGGACACCCTCGGATTATCAGGCTTTACCGCTCCCGGTACCCCCAAAGCAGTGACAGAAGCAGTTGCAGCCAAGGCAGAGCGTGAGCACGCAGCCGGCCGCCCATTTAAGGTTAACATCTTCACAGGAGCTTCAACCAATAATCATACCGATGGAGCACTTGCACGCGCAAACGCAATCAATATGCGCGCGCCATACCAAAATTTACCTGACCTACGTAAACGCATCAATGCCCATGACTGTCACTACTTTGACCGTCACCTTTCAGAGATGGCACAAGAAATGCGCTACGGTTTTTATGGCAAGATTGACTATGCAATCATCGAAGCCAGAGACATCACTCCGGACGGAGAAATTCTTCTCGGCACAGGTCTCGGCAACATTCCGACTTATGCACACCTTGCAGATAAGATTATCATAGAGCTCAATACAGCACTTCCATCAAGTTTGATGGGTATGCACGATGTTGTGTTATTACAAGACCCCCCTTATCGTCGCGAAATACCTGTATACTCACCGAAAGACCGCTTCGGTCGTCCTACACTAAAAATAGATTCCAACAAGGTGATAGGTGTTGTACACACCGAATTGCTTGATGGTGTACACTCATTCACAGCGCCTGACGAAACGTCAAAGCAAATCGGCTCAAACGTCGTTAGCTTCCTCGTCAGCGAATATCTCAAAGGACGTCTTCCCAAAGAATTCCTTCCCTTGCAGTCTGGTGTCGGCAATGTTGCTAACGCCGTACTTTATGACTTGAACGAGAGCAAAGACCTGCCTTCATTCATGATGTACACAGAGGTAATCCAAGATGCCGTACTTGAGTTGATGAAATCAGGTAAATGTACATTTGCAAGTACTTGTTCAATGACATTCTCAGATGAGACAGAGCGCGAGCTCTTCCAAAATATGGACTTCTTCCACGACAAGATTCTCCTTCGTCCGGCAGAAATATCAAACAGTCCTGAGGTAATCCGTCGTCTTGGTGTTATCGCAATGAACACAGCACTCGAAGCTGATATCTTTGGAGCGGTTAACTCAACCCACGTACTCGGCACCAAGATGATGAACGGCATCGGCGGTTCAGGTGACTTTACTCGCAATGCATACATTTCAATCTTTAGCTGTCCCTCAGTATCAAAAGGCGGTTTGATTAGTAACATCGTTCCGATGGTGGCGCACGCAGACCACAGCGAACACTCAGTAGACGTTATCGTTACTGACCAAGGTATCGCAGACCTCCGTCACAAAGATCCGTTGGAACGTGCATACGAAATCATCAACAACTGCGCACACCCTGACTATCGCGGCTTGTTACTCGACTACTTGAAGATGGCAACGGGCGGACAAACTCCGCACACACTCACCGCAGCGTTTGCATTCCACAATGCCTTCAACGAGACAGGCGATATGCGCAATGCTGACTTCGGCAAATATTGCTAATCCACATACGATTATATCTCAAAAAAGCTGCCTAACACATGAGCGTAGGCAGCTTTTTTTATGCTTTTGCCTACGTAATTTTGAGCCCGGTAAGTCAGCTAAATAGAGCGGTTTTATTGAAAAGTGTAAATTTTGAGGGTCAAAACATATTGAAAAGTGTAGATTTTGCTTGCTTAAATCTATTGAAAAGTGTAAATTTGTAGCGCAATAACATCCTTAAGCGCTGAAAATCATGCTAAAACGTAAGATTAGTAGTTATATTGAAAAACATCTGACCGGAGACAGCGACAAAATCCTTGTCGTTGAGGGAGCTCGTCAGATAGGTAAGTCATATATCATCCGCGAGGTTGGCAAAAAACTGTTTCCCAATTACGTGGAAATAAACTTTGTGGAAGATGATGAAGGTTCACAATTGTTTAAAGACATACGCCGTACAGAAGACTTCTATCTCAAATTAAGCGCTAAAGCCGGAAACAACTTGGGCGATTACAGTAATACGCTAATCTTTCTTGATGAGATACAGCATTATCCGCAGTATCTAACCATGCTAAAGTTCATGCGTCAAGAGCGTCGCTATAGGTTTATTGCGAGTGGTAGTCTATTAGGTATCACATTAAGGAATACGACATCAATCCCAATAGGCAGCATTTTGCGAACAGAGATGTATCAACTTGATTTTGAAGAATTTCTGTGGGCAACCGGCGTTGGGACAACAGCAATCGAGGCATGGCAACAGAAATATGCCAAACGAGAAAGTCTTGACGAAGCTACACATGAATTTGTGCTTGACTTATTTAGAAAGTATTTGTTGGTCGGAGGAATGCCTGATGCAGTAAATATCTACCTTGAAACGCACAACATCATGCGCGTTCGCGAAGTGCAAGAGTCAATACGCAGTCTTTACGCGACAGATGCTTCAAAGTATGAACAAGATTTCAACAAGAATCTGCTTATACGCAAAATCTATGAAATGATACCATCGCAGATGGAAAATAAGAAAAAGCGCATAGTCGCCAAAGACATTCAGGGTGTAAAAGGCGATAGGTTTAGTCATTACACTAATGAATTTGAGTACCTACTATCATCAGGTATAGCCAATGGAGTATCGGCAGTGAGCAATCCTAAGTTTCCGTTAGCTGAGTCGGTGCAGAAAAATCTGATTAAGCTATATTTAAATGATGTGGGTATGCTCACGTCTCAACTTTATCGATATAATTTACAACCCGTATTGTCAGACGAGCGGAGCATAAACCTCGGTTCGGTTTATGAGAGTGTTGTTGCTCAAGAATTGAAAGCTCATGGTTTTAAATTGTTCTATTACGACAATAGACATAAAGGTGAGGTTGATTTTATCGTTGACGATTACCAAAATCAGAGTATATTGCCAATAGAAGTAAAATCAGGGCGCGACTACGCCATACATAGTGCGCTCAATAACTTTATGCAAACGCCGGATTATAGTGTAAAAATGGGCTATGTGCTTTCAAATGAGCGCGTAGTAAGAGAGCATAACAGCGTTGTCTATTTGCCGATTTACTACTCAATGTTTATCAAACCATGCGAGGAGGAAAATCTCATATTTTAAGAAAGTGAAGATTTAAAATTTGTAAGCCTGCTTGCAATGAGAGAGGGAAAACGATTGATTTTTCTGTGACGAAATATTTTTTTAAGGAATTTAGCGGTTAAAGTATTGACAAGGGGATTAAAATGTATTAATTTTCCGAGTTTGTCACTTTTGAGGGTTATAGCTTTGGCTGTCAATAGTTTAAGC
>CAYYAA010000065.1:0-12010 GCA_964469875.1 uncultured Bacteroides sp. | reverse complement strand
ACCTTATATTCAGACAAGAAGAACGAATCGTGAATGACGTTCAAGGACTTGCGCAGTGACTGACTGTCAACGACAAATGATATATTTGTCTCCGAAGCACCTTGTGCACAAGCGATTACGTTGACACCGTTGCGACCTAAAGTGCCGAAGAGTTTACCGGCAATACCGGGAGTGTGCTTCATGTTTTCACCAACGATAGCGACGGTTGCAAGATTCTTTTCTGCCTGAATCTTAGATATTTCGCCCATCGAAATCTCTTTTGCAAACTCATCATTGAGGACTTCACAAGCCAAGTCAGCGTCAGCATTGCGGACACCGATAGACGTAGAGTTTTCAGACGAAGCCTGAGACACGAGGAACACGCTGATGCCGTTTGTGGCGAGGGTGCGGAAGATGCGGTGGTTGACACCAATAACGCCGACCATGCCGAGACCTTGCACCGTGATAAGACTGGTGTCATTGATAGATGATATACCGCGAATCGCCTTGCTGCGCGGATTTGACACCTCTTGCTTGATGACAGTGCCAACGCCATCGGGGTTGAACGTATTCTTAATTAAGATAGGTATATTCTTGTGGCACACGGGATAAATCGTTGGCGGATAGACGACCTTTGCGCCAAAGTTACACAGCTCGGTAGCCTCAACATAGCTCAACTCGCTGATGGTGTAAGCCGTAGAAATAACGCGCGGGTCGGCGGTCATAAAGCCGTCAACATCGGTCCAAATCTCAAGGCTGTCAGCGTCCAAAGCTGCCGCAATGATAGATGCCGTATAGTCCGAGCCGCCGCGACCGAGGTTTGTCACCTCGCCGGTGTTCTTATCCGTAGAGATAAAGCCCGGCACAAGCACACGTGTGAAGTGCTTGCCAAAGGTCTCACGGACAAGTTTATATGTCAATTCGGTATCGAGAACGTGCTTAGAGTGCTTCTTTTCAGTCTTAATGAACGAGCGCGAATCATGCCACTCTGCGCCTGTAAGCTCAGCGGCAATGATAGACGACAGACGCTCGCCATAGCTGACGATAGTGTCAGAGGTCTTCTGCGACAAGTCCTTAATCAAATAGATGCCTTGAAAGATATTCTTCAGCTCACCGAGGAGCTCGTCAATCTTGCGCTTCACATCATCGCGACCTTTGCCCTCGGGCAAGACAGCGTTGACCATCTTCTCGTGACGTGTGACGATTTCATGATACTCCGCTTCATAAGAAGCATCGCCTGAAGCAGCTATTTTTGATGTATTCAATAACTTATCGGTAATGCCGCCCAATGCCGACACAACGACAATGACAGGCTCACTGACCGATTCTACTATTTGCTTTACTTTCAATATGCTATCTGAAGTACCGACAGACGTACCACCGAACTTTAATACTTTCATTATTAATGTTTTATTGCTAAGTTGGTTGATTTAGATGGTTGAATTGTCTTTAAGGATAATAACTGTCAAACCTATGCTAACTAAAAGTGTTTTGAGGCGTTGAATAGACTTAACTCGGTTTTATCTCGTTATACAATGTGCAAATGTAGCAAATAATTAATACAATTTGCTACTTTTAGCGGATTTTTTGCTATAAAAACTCAGATTTTTTCATTTTTATCAAGAAATATGCAATTCAAAGCGCGATTTAGCTTATGAATTTAAACAAAACGCGCCCTCCAATGCCCGAAAAGCATCAGAGCGGCGCGACTTGTGGCTGTAGTCTGAATTGTTAGAACTCGAATTGCTCTAATTTGAGCGAGCCGAGAGCCTCGATTTTGGGAACGAGGGTTGTGAAGTGTGCCGACGCAGAGTGAGCAGCGAGTGACTCAGCGTCACGCCATGTCTCACAAATCATCATCACATCGCTGCGTGTTGTGCTGTCAAAAACGTCATAAGCCACGCAACCTGCATCTTGCAATGACTTCTCTACCAATTCTTTTGTTACTGCAAGAAGCTCGGCTTTCTTGCCTTCTTTGACTTGGATAAAAGCATTAAGTCTAATCATAGTTTCTGATTTTTTAAAGTGTTATTACTTGGATTTGACTACTTGAGTTGTTACCTTCTTGATTTACTTGGATTTGCACCGGAATGCGCTCACGCAGCTCCTCGACGTGGCTGATGATGCCGACGTGACGTCCTGACGTTGAGTGCAAAGAGCGCAGTGTGTCAACGGCACGACGCAGTGGCTCGCCGCTAAGAGTGCCGAAGCCTTCGTCGATAAACATGGTGTCTACCGCCAACTGCTTGCCGATGTCAGCGAGTGCCAATGCCAACGCCAAGGACACGAGGAAGCTCTCGCCACCCGAAATTGTCGTCGCCGCACGGCGCGTGTAGCCGTTATAAGCGTCCTCCAACGAGATTACAAATGTGCCGGGGGTGACGGTCAGCGTGTAACGGTCGGTCAAGGTGTGCATATAGCGATTGGCGTGATGTATCAGACTGCCAAGGATATAGCTTTGTGCAACGGTGCGAAATTTCTTGCCTTCTCTACAGCCAATAAGCTCGTTAAGGCGCATCCAACGCTCGTAGACGGCTTTGAGACGCTCAATCTCGCTGATGAGGTCACGGCGGTTGCGCTTGTTGGCTTCATCTTGCTGCAGCTCATGGTTAATGCCACCGGCTTTCTCGCGCAACTGCGCTGCGATGGCAGCGAATTGGGCGGCATTGGCTTTCAGCGCTTCGCTCGTCTCGTCTTCGCCAAAGTCGGGCTTGGCTTGGGTGTGCTCCTCCATTTGCTCTTTAAGCGCATTGACTTGTGTCTGTGCATCTTGCACCTTAGAGCGTGTCTTGTCAACGCTATTGCGGTGACGCTCAATCGTTTCGGCTGTAATAGACGCGAGTTCTGCCAATCTCGCCATGCTGACCTCGGTGTGGAGCAAAAGAAATTCTGCAAGCTGCATTTCTGACCTGCTTTGATTGCGTTTTGCTTCCTCAATGCCGTCTTGTGCCGACTTCAAATCGGCAAACAGGCTATTGAGTTTTGACAGCAGATTAGGCACCTCTTGCGGCAGCGAAAAGGTCAACGCCACGCTGTCAGGCAAGACTTGCATTATCTTCTGATGGGCATCGTCCTCTTGCTCTTTTAATTGCTTGCAGTCAGCAAGTTCGCGCTCTTTGAGTTGCACTTTTTCAGCCAATTCGGCATATTTCTGAGCCGTGGCATTAAGCTCGGCGACAAAAGCATCATAATCGTCCTGCCACGTGTTGCGCCATCTGCTGTCACTGAGGAGATTTTGAACGGCGGCAGAGGCGGAAGCAAATTCGAGTTGACGCTCTTTCATATTGTTGCGCTCATGCTTGATTAGGTTCTCACATTCGCTGATGGCTTTCTCGACAGCATTTTTAGACTCGCAAAGCTGCAAATATTTGGCATATTGCTCATCATAGAGTTCACGCGAGTGTTTGATATCGGCTTCTTTCTCAGCAACGCCATCAAGCAATTTCTTTGACGAAGCGAGTAAGACAACCACCTCATCGGCATGAAATTTGAGCGCCTCTTCGAGACCTTTTTCGAGGTCATGAATGTTCATTTTTTCAAACAAATCATTCAACTCGTCTTTGAGCGTCTGCGCTGTCTTATCCTCACTGAGCGCCTTCTGACGCGCGTCATAATTTGCTTGTGAGGCTTTGACTTCGGCAGCCACGCGGTCATGTTCTTGGCGCAGTTGTTCAGCCTTGTCGCGGTCGCTATTATAGGCTTCTTCAGCGAGTTGATATAGCTTTGCAAACTCAGATTCATCGGGCAATGCAGCCTCTACGGGTTTGCCACACACGGGGCAGGTGTCACCGATTTTGAGCTTATTGCGCATACCTTTTGCCCAGTCGTTAACGGTCTGCATCTGCTTCTCAAAGAGCTCACGGCTCAGTTTTGCACGCTCATCAGCGGCGGCGAGTTGTGATGCAAGAGTCTTAACATTGGCGGCAAGTTCGGCAATTTTTTGCGCTTGCTGCGATAGCTCGGCTTGCATCTTTGAGACGCGCTCTTCCTCACGGCGCAAGGCCTCTAATTTGGCTTTTGCAAGGTTTATATAGCCGTTATCTTCAACAAGTCGCTGATAGTTTTCGCGCATCTTATCGACGTGAAGCATATCAATGCCACGCTGCAATTCATCGAGCAATTGCTTTTGTTTGTCAAGTCCATCCTTCAGTTTTGTCGATACAGAGTTGACTTCAGCGAAGTCTTTAGTGAGTTTCGTGTCGAGCTGCTCTTGTGCGACATTGATTTGAGACAATGACGCATCAATTTTAAAGCGACTTGTCTTTATAACATCGACTTTTTCGGCAATGGTTTGCACATTATTATATATGGCAGCATATTTCTTCTCAGCGTCAAGCTCTGACTTCAAGGCTCGCAGTTCGCTGCTGAGACGTGCTTGTTGGTCAACACGCCACTCCATGCCGTTGCGCAAGTTCTCAAACTCTTGCTTGCACAGGCTGATTTTTTCGGTCAATTCTTTTTGACGTTTAACGGCGGCTGTTACCTCAGACTGAAATTTCCGCGCATCAATCGTCTCGCTCCAGTCTTTAATAAGGGCAGATTTTTTGAGGAAATCATCTGACGTAAGTTGCTCATTTGCTTTAGCTAAATTGGCAGATGCTTTAGCAATATTTTCTTGCAGTTTCACATCATCGGTCAGCCAGCGCAATTTTTCGTCAACCTGAGCCTTGGACTTGTCGGCTTGCTCGGCTTGTTCGCGCAAGGCTTTAATTTCGTCTTTTTTAGCAGCAACTTCTTCATCCGTAAGGATTTTCACGCCGTCCAACTCATGCTTTGCATCCTCATATTTCTGCTTATGCTGCATGGTGAGTTCAAAGATTTTCCTACCGATTTTGGTATATATGTCAACGCCCGTAATCTTCTCAAGGATAGTCGCTTTGTCTGTATCGTTGCTGTTGAGGAAGCGCGTAAACTCGCCTTGCGCCAATATCGTAGTGCGACAGAACTGATTGAAGTCCAAGCCGATAGCATCGGCAATAATAGCGTCAAGGTCGCTCCTTTTGGTGTAAATTTTGCCTGTCTTTAGATTGGTAATGCTGCGCTTGTCGTCTTGGAGTCGTCCGTTGACTTTGTTACGTGCTCTCCACACCGACCATTCGGCAATGTAGCCGATGTTATCCGCGCCGACAAAGGTCAGTGTCACAGAGCCTTCGCCTTTGTTCCTGCGCAGTAGCTGGCGCGTATCTTTTACGCCTACCATGTCAGAGGCATCTGCCGTTTCACCCGACATCAGCGAGTTTTTTAGTCGCGGTGTCTCGCCATAAAGCGCCAAGCAGATAGCATCGAGTATCGTTGACTTGCCCGACCCTGTCTTGCCCGTAATGAGGAACACCTCACTGTCACTGAGCGGATGCGCCTCAAAATCTATCGTTGCATCCTCAATTGACGCAATATTATGAATAATAAGTTTTTGCAATTTCATCGTCTATTCCCTTTCCTCTTTTCTCACCGCTTCAAAGGCTTCGGTGAACATTTCAGCCATATCATCATCAAAAGCCACGCCTTTAAAGTCGGCAAAGCGGCGCGCTATCTCTATCGGCGATTCGGCTTGAAATTCCTCAACAGAGAGCGCATGGTCGGCGAGAACGCGCTCACGCTCACGCCTTACTGAATTGATAACGCAAAATCGGCACGCTTTATCGCGAGTAGCTGCCTCTGCCTCGCTATTGGCTTCGGGTGGCAAGTAGTCTTCTACCTCAACATTCAGACGGATATAAGCGGGATTATCATCAGGAAAGTCTTTGAGCAACTGCAAGGCTGTCGCCCAGTCTGCCGCGCCTGATGTCGGCAGTGTCACCACGGGGAACGGATTGGCTATCTCAACAGTCTCGACTTGAGGCTCATCGCCGTGCGCAGCTATCTCGACAATGCTCACGCTGTGGCTGAAGGTCTCGTCAAAGCTGACCGCCAACGGCGTGCCTGAGTAGCGCAAACGGTGGTTTGTGCCTTGTATAAATTGCGCATGGTGGATATGTCCGAGAGCAATGTAGTCATAGCCCGCGCCAAACATATCAATGCTGCAACTGTCGATGCCGCCAACCGCCTTTTCCGAGCTGTTCTCGTGTCCCGAGAAGTCACATCCGAGAACGGTGGTGTGCGCCATTATCGCCACCGGCAACTGCGCGGTGTTGCGCTCCGCCACGCGGTCTAAAAGCATTTGGAACACTCCGTCGGGCAGGTTACGCTCATAGACGTATGGCACGGCTATGATATAGCCACGCCCTTTCACCTCTATTATATAGTCATCAAGTTGCACATCGTGACTGAAGTTGCCAATGGCATAGACATTGAGTGCGCGCCACGGAGAGCTGAATATTTCATGCTTCGCGCCGCTGTCATGGTTGCCCGCTGTCACAACGATTGTCATTTCGGGACATGCCTTGTGAAGCTCGACAACGGCATCCGAGAACATGCGCTGCACGGTTGACGATGGCTGCGCTGTGTGGTAAACGTCACCTGACAGCAGAAACACATCGGGCTGCTGTGCGGCGACTATATCGCGCATCTGACTCAACATCGCTTGCTGCTCGCGGCTGCGGTCATAGCCATACAGGCTGTGCCCAAGATGCCAGTCACTTGTATGCAAAATTTTCATATCGGATTAGTTCTTTTGTTGAGATTTAATTTTTTAGAAATGGAGCAGTCGGCGAATCAGTCTTTGCCACCTCTTCGGGCGTGCCGACAGCGCATATCTTGCCGCCGTTTGCTCCGCCTTCGGGTCCCATATCAACAACGTAATCAGCTGATTTGATTACGTCTATGTTATGTTCAATGACCAAAACCGTATTGCCACGGTCAACAAGACGGTTAAGTATTGTCAGCAAGGTGTTTACGTCTTCAAAGTGCAGACCTGTTGTCGGCTCGTCAAGGATAAACAGGGTCTTGCCCGTATCTCGCTTGGCTAATTCGGTGGCTAACTTAACACGCTGATTTTCACCGCCTGACAGCGTTGACGAGGGTTGCCCTAACTTGATATAGCCCAAGCCTATGTCTTGCAGCACCTTTATCTTCTTTAGAATATTCGGAATACCGGCAAAGAACTCAACGGCTTGATTGATAGTCATATCGAGAACATCGGCAATAGATTTGCCCTTGAAGCGCACTTCGAGCGTCTCGCGATTATAACGCTTGCCGTTGCAGACCTCACAGGGTATCAACACATCGGGCAGGAAGTTCATCTCTATGGTCTTATAGCCATTGCCTGAACAAGCGTCACAGCGTCCTCCCGACACGTTAAACGAGAAGCGCCCGGGCTTGTATCCTCTGATTTTTGCCTCCGGAAGGTTGACAAAGAGTGCGCGTATATCGGTGAAAACTCCGGTGTATGTCGCGGGGTTTGAACGCGGCGTCTTGCCCAATGGCGATTGGTCAACAGTGACAACCTTGTCGATGTTCTCCATGCCTTCTAAAGCACGATATGGCAGCGGCTCTTGGAGTGAACGATAAAATTGCTTGCTCAATATCGGCTGCAAAGTGCCGTTGACAAGTGACGATTTGCCACTGCCTGACACGCCCGACACGCAGGTCAATGTGCCGAGTGGCAACTCAAAGTCTACATCTTTGAGATTATGTCCGCTACAGCCTATCAGCTTGAGAGTCTTACCGTTGCCCTTGCGACGTTCTGACGGAACGGCTATTGAGAGTGTATGATTGAGATAACGCGCTGTCAGCGTGTCGCTCTTGAGCATATCGGCGGGTGTGCCTTGAAAGACCACCTCCCCACCTTTGCGCCCGGCTCGCGGCCCGATGTCTACGATATAGTCGGCTTCGCGCATTATGTCTTCGTCATGCTCGACAACGATGATGGTGTTCTGTGCATCGCGCAGTCGCTTCAACGAGTTGATAAGTTTATGATTATCACGCTGATGCAGACCGATTGACGGCTCATCGAGGATATAAAGCACATTGACCAACTCCGAACCGAGTTGCGTGGCAAGGCGTATGCGCTGACTCTCTCCGCCCGACAGCGTTGCCGAGTTGCGATTGAGTTGCAGATAAGACAAGCCAACGTCAACAAGAAAGCTCAATCGAGTGCGTATTTCCTTGACTATTTCCGCTGCAATCTTTTGCTCTTGGCTCGTCAGTCGCTCGCTGACGGTCTGCGACCACTCATAGAGCTTGCCGATGTCGAGACGCGCCAACTCGGCGATGTTCTTATCGTCAACATAAAAGTGCAATGCCTCGCGATTCAGACGGTCGCCGTTGCACTCCGGGCATACTGAACGCGAGAAGAATTTCCCGCTCCATTTCTGCGCCTCCGACCCCGCATCATCGCTCTGCTGCATCTCGATGTACTTCACCAAGCCCTCATAGGTCTGGAAGTAATTGTTAAGGCTCATCGTCTCATTCTTGATAGCAATGCGCTCCGTTGAGCCGTTAAATATCTCGTCAAGCGCCTCCTCACTGAGTTCCTTGATAGGCGTTTTCAGTGTGAAGCCATATTTGTCACAGATGGCGTCAAGCTGCCAAAAGAGCATCGTGTTGCGATATTTGCCCAAGGCTACAATGCCACCGGCATAGATTGACAAATTATCATCGGGGATAATCTTTGAGCGGTCTATAAGGTCAACATAGCCCAAGCCTTTGCAGCACGGACACGCGCCTTGCGGCGAGTTGAATGAGAAGTTGTGCGGCGCAGGCTCGCGATAGGATATGCCCGAAACAGGGTCCATCAAGTGCTGGCTATAATGCGAAATTTCGTCTTTCTCGACATCATAAATCATCACCTCTTTATCGCCTTGTGCCAACGCATCTGCCACGGTGTCGCGCAGCCGTGTCTCGTCTTTGGCATTAACTTTTAGTCGGTCAACAACAAGCTCTATGCTGTGATTTTTGTAACGGTCAAGTTTCATGCCGTTTGTTATCTCTTGCAACTTGCCGTCTACGCGAACATTCAAGAAGCCTTTCTTGCGCAGACTCTCAAACAGCTCTTTGTAGTGTCCCTTGCGGTTCTTGATAAGCGGCGCAAGGACATATATCTTCCTACCGTCAAACTTTGTGAGTATCAGTTCGACTATTTTTTCTTCGGTGTACTTGACCATTTCCGCTCCCGACAGATAGCTCTTGGCGCGACCTATGCGTGCATAGAGCAGACGCAGAAAGTCATATATCTCTGTCGTTGTGCCTATGGTGCTGCGCGGATTGCGGTTCACCGTCTTTTGTTCTATGGCAATAACGGGACTGAGTCCGCTGATCTTATCTACATCGGGACGCTCAAGGTTGCCCAAGAGATTTCGCGCGTATGCCGAAAAGGTCTCGACATAGCGCCGCTGCCCTTCGGCAAAGATAGTATCAAACGCAAGCGACGATTTGCCGCTCCCGCTCAATCCGGTTATGACAGTCAGTGCATTGTGCGGTATGTCTACATCTATGTTCTTCAGATTGTTGACACGCGCACCGATTACACTGAGCTTCCCCGTGTAATCATATTCTGCCATATCAGGCATCATAGGTTCTTGCACTTTGCTTACTTCTTTATCCATTTATTGTTATAGACGCTTCGTTTTTGTTTTGAACGTGACAGCGAATCGCGTGTCGGGATTTTTACCGTATAGCTCTTGCCGCTCTTATTGGTCAAGGATTTCGCCCTTATCCACGGATTTTCCTCGCGCAATTCGGCATAGCTGATGCCTTGCTCTTTTGCCCACAACGCCCAGTCGTCTATCGGCGTATCGACAACGACCTCGGTGTAGGTGCGCGGCTGATAGAGTTGACTCGCTTTAAGCACAAAGCCATAGGCTGACGGATTTTCCATCACGGCTTTCATCGCCATGATGCGGAAGGGATAGCGCGATGTCTCCTCGGTCAGATAGAGGTCAAGCGCATTGTCGGCATATTGCTTCTCAAGCTCCGTCGAGATGCGCCCCATGCCGCCGTTATACGATGCCATGACTGTCGCCCAGTCGCCATATTTCTGATATGCCGCTTTGAGATAACGACATGCCGCTGCCGTCGCCTTCTCCGGGTCATAGCGCTCATCGACATCATCACTCACCTCAAGCCCATACTGCTTGGCTGTCGCCGCAAGAAATTGCCACATTCCCGCCGCCTTCGCGCCTGAGTAGGCTCGCGGATTGAGCGAGCTTTCAACGCACGCCAAGTAGAGAAAGTCCAAGGGTATATTATTAGCTTTCAGCACAGGTGCCAACATCGGGAAGTAGCGATTTGCTCGCTTGATGATTAGCGTTGTCGTGCCGTGTGAATAGGTGATAGAGGTCAACTCGCGGTCATAGCGCTCATAGAGGTCTACTCGGTCAAGCGAAATCTCTTTGCCGCACAGTGTCACCTTTGACGGTACCACCGGGCAATGCACCTCCGCAAAGGGCGTGCCGCTCGCTATATCCACGGCTGCTGCCCCACTCGGACTTAATATGGCAATTGCTGTAATAGCTAATGTCGTTGCAATTGTTTTCGTTGTCATAATGTGTGTTTAGTATAGGCTTATTCTGTCGTCTCGCCGCTCGTGCTCGACGTTGTGTTGTAATTGATAATGTTAATGTCGCCACTGCGCTTATATTTTACGCCATCCGACCCTTCGGCATTGATAACGTAATAGTACACGCCTGCCGGAACATATTTGCCGTTAAATTTGCCGTCCCACCCCTGCGCGGGATTGGTCGATGAATACAGCTCCTTGCCCCAGCGATTAAAGATATGACATTCAAATTTTATAATAGATTTATAGCTCACACGCCACTCGTCATTGACTCCGGGCGACGACTGCGGCGAGAACGCATTGGGACACAGCAGCTGCGACTCCCCGATAAAGACTTCATAGGTCTGTCCTACATAGTCACACGTGCCCGCGGCATTATTTGCTATAAAACGAACATAAGTCGTGCCGTTGTCTCTAAACGTATAGTCAAACTCAAGGTCGCTATAGCTATTCTCCAACACATCAAACTCCGCCGAGCGCGAAATCTGCCACTCGCGGTAGACTGCCGCATCGCTCACAGCCGCCTTAAAGCTAATCTCGCACGGTCCCGAGCCGCCAAGCCCGTCTGTCTCGCTCTTTATCTCATTCTCCACCTCGGTAGCGGTCTGTGTCGCTGTGGTCGTCGCTTCCACTGCCGTAGCTTGATAGTTAGGCGATTGCACTTCAACATCACGTCCCCACTCCTTCAGAAATCTGTCTCCTGACAGCGTGAACTCGGTGTCACACAAGGGCGCTGCCACGGCTATCGCACTCGCCAATGACCCAAAGGTCTCAGTCTTTGCCACTTGGCGATACGCCTCCGTCTGCTCATCATATTCGAGCGTGTTATAGGTCAACGCCAACTCACGGCTCAACTCAACGCCGCGGCCATTCACGGTGTAATACGTAATCTTATCACCCGTGCCAAAAACCTGCATCAAAGCCTGTGAACAATCACTCTCAGCAGACACATTCATCGCATTCAGCGTCAACTCATGCAGCGCATAATTGACCACCCAATAGCAGTACTGCCTGCCATTATCCTCCACGATATAGCCCGAATCATCGCCACTCAGCGCTACGGTGTAAGTCGAGCCACTGCGAGTGACATCACTAATCTCCTCAGCATAACCGCCGCCGAGATTACCGAAACGCGACCACTTGACCGCCGCATCCGCCGTGCTTGCCGTATAAGACACCTTCACGCCCGACGTGCCGTCAATGACATAAAGCCCCGACAAACCCGTTGACGCTTCGGGAGTTATAGAAATAACCTTTGACGCATTGCCCGCAAAGTCAATACCCGCCCACGACGTCATCGACACAGCCAAACAAAACGTTGAAAATATAGCGAACTTCATTATTTTCCTATTAATATATGTAACCCACAAAACTACAAAAAAAATCCGACAACAAGCACACAAAACACAAAAAAATCACCCACACCCCCTCCGCGTCACACATTACACCCTGCAACACAACAACTTAGCAAAAACACCAACAAAATATCCTCCAAAAATTTGCTCAGTTAAAAAATTTGAGCTAACTTTGCAACCGCAAACGCGAAAATAGCTCAGTTGGTAGAGCACAACCTTGCCAAGGTTGGGGTCGCGGGTT
>CAYYAA010000064.1:0-12330 GCA_964469875.1 uncultured Bacteroides sp. | reverse complement strand
CGCAAGATTTTCATTCTTGAAAGAGGAGTTCGATTCTCCTATGGGCTACTCCTTATAAATGGTTTCAATCCGACGATTGAGACCATTTTTTAATATATAGCTATGATAAAAAATCTCCTTTTCGACCTCGGCGGTGTCATTATGGACATCAAGCGTCAAAATTGTGTTGACGCTTTTTCTCGCTTGGGCTTGGCTGATGCCGATTCGTTTTTTGGCGAATATAGCCAGTCAGGACCGTTCAGCGACATCGAGGAAGGTCTCATTAGTGAAGAAGAATTTCACGCTTATATGCGTCCGCTGCTGCCTGTCGGCACAAGTGACAGCGATATTGACGAGGCTTTCTGCCAATTCTTGGTAGGCATCCCGGTGAAACGTCTCGCCGATCTGCGCTCGTTGCGCAACAAATACAAAGTCTATATGCTCAGCAACACTAATCCAATCATGTGGAAGAGCCGTATTCGCGAGGAGTTCACTCACGAAGGCTTGACTCGCGAGGATTATTTTGACGGTATAGTCACTTCGTTTGAAGCCAAATCGCTCAAACCGGCACGCAAGATTTTTGACTATTGCGCATCAACATTGGACATCAATTCCGCAGAAACTTTGTTCTTGGACGATTCACAACGCAATGTTGAGGCTGCCCGTGAAGCCGGTTATCAAGCTGCACTCGTTGCTCCCGGAAATGAGTTTATTGACATCTTAAAGCAATTAAACTTGATATAATGATTGAATCTTCAGCATCAACTATTGCCATTATCGGCATGTTTGACGGTGTCCACTTAGGGCACCGACTGCTGATTGATACTGCCACAACTATGGCGAAAGAGCAGAAAAAACGCACTCTCGCCATTACTTTTAACAATCATCCGCTGTCCATTATCAACCCTGAACGCTGTCCCAAACTGATAATGACCGTCTCAGAACGGCTTGACACACTAAGACAAGCAGGTATTGACAGCGTGATTGCGCTTGATTTTGATGATAATCTGCGCCGCAAAACGGCACACGAATTTCTCAAAATGCTCCACGTTGAGCATGGAGTTGACGAGGTTATATTAGGCTTTAACCAACACTTTGGCTCGGACAGATTGAACACCATTGAGGAGTATAACAACGCAGCTAAAGGCACCGGCATCATTGTTATACGCGCTCCGGAATATGTGAGCCAAAATCTCGACAGTCACGTATGCAGTTCAGCGATACGCAAAGCTCTCAGTTCTGGCGATATAAAAACAGCTAATATAATGTTGGGACGACAATATGCCATCTGCGGCAATGTCGTTAAGGGCAAACAATTAGGACGAACTATAGGTTTCCCAACAGCAAATATAAAACCTTTAGAAGCCCGGCAACTAATACCCGCTAAAGGCGTGTATGCAGTAACAGCAGAAGTTAACGGCATCATACATCGCGGTGTGATGAACATCGGCACGCGCCCAACGGTTGACAGTTCCGAACATCCTGAGACCTCTTTAGAGGTCTACTTATTGGACTTCAACGAAGATATTTATAAAGATTTTATAATTGTGAAATTTGCGGATAGGATTAGGAATGAGCGCAAATTTTCAAATCTCACGGAGTTAAAACAGCAAATAAGTGAAGATATAAAACAATTGAAAGATATATTATAGAAAACATCCGCTTCATCTCTCGGAGTAAAGCGGATGTTTTTTTTGTGGTCATAACTGATTAATATTTAATCTTGTCAGTCTTTGAATCCCACTTTTTGAAAGCCTTAATTGTCTCGGTAGAGTCAACTTTCAAGCATGGGATTGAACGATAGTGCGAAGCCTTATCAATTTCTTCATAGATAAATTTGTCAGAGAAGTCGATAGCCTCGGCATCTTCTTTAGTGTTGCCGTAATAGATTTTTTTCACACCAGCCCAATATAGAGCGCTGAGGCACATCGGACATGGCTCGCAGCTTGAATAAACTACGCAGTCTGTAAGCTGGAAGTTGTTAAGTTTTTGACAAGCAGCACGGATAGCAGAGACTTCGGCGTGCGCAGTGGGGTCGTTTAAGCGTGTCACAGAGTTCACACCGGTAGCGATAATCTCGCCATCTTTAACTATTACGGCACCAAACGGACCGCCGCCATTGTCAATATTATCCGATGATAATTGTGCGGCAAGTTCCATGAAATTAGGATTAAATTCCATGTCAACGGCAACAGTTGAATCATTAGCTTGCTGTAGGTTGCAGCTTGAATTTTCGCTTTTATTCATATCTTTTTCTTATGTTTTTAATAGTTGTTATTGTGTTTTTTAGACCGCAATACTACTGACAACTACAAACAATTGCAGTTGTAGTAAACAACTAAATTTTATTTTATATTATATATATTTTATATGTAATTTATATTTGTTAATAGTCAACTATTAGATTAACTATTTCATTTCCAAAAAATTAGGCTATTATTACCCGAAGGGCTAACCTTTAGAGTGACCTTTGCACCCTCGATGACCGGGATGTTGTGGAATACATGACCTATCGGAGCATTAAAGGCAATAGGGAAGTTACAATCAGAGGTCATATCGCGCAACATATCCTCCATTTTTTCGTAACTATTATCAGGTTTATACTCCGTAAATTGACCTATAATAAGTCCGCGCAAACTTTTCAACACGCCGCTAAGTTTGAGTTGATAAATAATACGTTCTATCTTATAAATAGGTTCTGAAACATCTTCTATAAAGAGAATAGTGTCAGGTTTGATAATGTCAAAAGGAGTGTTTATAAGTTCTGCAATGACGGCGAGATTACCACCAATGAGTTTACCTGTAGCGATGCCTTGCTTGTCATATTCGTGGCTTGGGAATGTGTAAGCGGGATGCTCACCACGCAAGATTGAGAACAGCGAAGCGTTGTCTTCATCATCAGGACCGAGCTTGATGTGAGAGGTCATAGAGCCGTGAATACTCGCCACTCCCTTATATTGCATAACAGCATGAAGTGCCGAAATATCAGAGAAACCAACCACCCATTTAGGATCATCTTCGATAGGTAATTTTGCGAGTTGCTCCATGATATGCACTACACCATAACCACCGCGCGAACATATAATAGCGCGAATGTTTTTGTCAGCAAAAGCGTCACGCAAGTCGCTCAAACGCTCAGCGTCAGTGCCGCTATAATTGCCATATTTACCTAAAGTGTGAGGCATGACAACAGGCTCCCAGCCTTGTTGCTTCAGCACCTCAACAGCACCGGTAACATTCTCTTCGGCGATGGGACCGGCAGGAGAACAAATAGCTATTTTATCACCCACTTTTAAGGGCTCCGGGAAAATCAAATCTTGATTCATGGCTTCTAATTTTTGAGTTTAGTGTAGAAATGCCAGATGGCAATTGCAGTAGAAACAGCGACGTTGAGCGAATGTTTTGTTCCGTCTTGAGGTATCTCAATACAAAGGTCACAAGCATCAACAATAGCTTGGTCAACACCGTCAACTTCATTGCCTACAATAAGGGCATATTGGCGAGACTTATCGGGACTGAAGTCGCGCAAATCAACGCTTCCGTTGACTTGTTCGAGCGTTGTGATGATACAATTTTCACCACGTAAAATCTCTATTGCCTCGGCTGTATTTTTACAATAAATCCAGTCAACCGAGTCCTCCGCACCAAGAGCCGTTTTATGAATTTCGGGAGATGGCGGAGTAGCGGAAATGCCACAAAGCATGATGCGCTTAACAGCAAAACCATCACAAGTTCTGAAGATAGAACCAATGTTATTAAGAGACCTCACATTGTCAAGTACGACAGTCAAAGGCAACTTATCAGCCGCCTTAAAATCATCAACCGACAAGCGGTTCATATCCCATATAGTCTTCTTTTTCATATCGCAAATTTATCAAATTAAGTTCAATAATGCAAGAGAAAGAGACAGCAAAATGAGGCTGTATATATGGTGTAAAAAGCTGTTCATAACCTGTAGATAACTGTATAAAACTTTTCAAAACATTTTAATAACTAAAACTTGACTTTTGAAGAATAGAAGGGCTTAATAAAATTCACAACACGGCAAAATAAGTTATTATTTATCTTTTAGTCTATTATCAACCGAGTTTTCTTCAGTTTTCATCATTGTTTATCCCATAAATTTATTAACTTTGCAAGTTATAAACAGTATGTTGATAAGTATATTAATTGATTGATTTCCAAACAACATAGATGTTTATAAAGTGAAGACAAATATGTAACTTAATTCAATAACTCAGAAATGCAAATTTTTGAGCCAAAAGTTATTAAAGTTATCAACAGCCATTATTATTACTCTTGTAGAATTTTTTTAAACTTAAAATAAACTCATAACAATAATAATAAACTTTGAAAAGTCAACAAGTCGTCGGCAAAACGAGCTGTTGAAACATCGGTTTTGAGATGAGGATTGTTTTTAGTAATTTTACGGTCTAATAATGATGTGATAAGATGAGTTGTTTCTTCCTTGATTTTCGTGATGAGGGAAGGGACAATTAAAGAAGAAAAAAGGGGGGCCGGCGGCGTGCCGCTTCCCGTTGAGTTTTGAACAAAGAAAAAGCAAATATATATGAATATAGAAAAAGGCTACGTAGATGAGCCGATAGATCCGACACTCGATTTGAAGACAGAAATATTGCGTCTAAAAAAAGAGAAGAAGGCTGTCATCTTGGCTCACTATTATCAAAAAGGAGAAATTCAAGATATAGCAGACCACATCGGTGATTCTCTCGCATTGGCGCGTTATGCTGCAACATTGGATGATGCAAAAATTATAGTAATGTGTGGTGTTCACTTTATGGGTGAAACAGCCAAGTTGCTTTGTCCCGATAAGAAGGTGTTGATACCCGACCTTAATGCCGGCTGCTCTTTAGCCGACAGTTGTCCCGCTGATGAGTTTAAAAAATTTATAGAAGCCAATCCCGGTCACACCGTTGTCTCTTATGTAAACACATCGGTTGGAGTGAAAGCTCTCACTGATGTTCTTGTCACTTCAGGCAATGCGCGTAAAATTATAGACACATTCCCTGCGGATGAAAAAATTATCTTTGGACCTGACCGCAACTTGGGCAATTATATAAACTCAGTCACCGGACGCAAGATGTTGCTTTGGGACGGCGCTTGTCATGTACACGAAAAATTCTCAGCCGAGCGCATTGCCGAGTTAAAGAAGCAACACCCCGGAGCTCACATCTTGGTACACCCGGAATGTAAACGCGCTTTGGTGTTGATGGCAGACAAAGTAGGCTCGACCGCCGCATTGCTTGACTATGCAACAAACAGCGATGTTAAAGAATTTATCGTAGCTACCGAGAGCGGCATCCTGCACGAGATGAAACGCAAGTGTCCCGATAAGACATTCATTGCCGCCCCGCCGGATGACAGCACTTGCGGCTGTAACGACTGCGCTTATATGAAACTTATAACATTAGAGAAGCTCTATAACTGCTTGCTTCACGAAGCACCCGAAATCGAAGTAGATGCTGAGGTGGCAGAGCGTGCGCGTCGTCCTATTGAACGTATGCTTGAACTCTCTTAAAAAAGAAAACTAAATAACACATCACATATAATGGAATATAATCACAGAGATATTGAGTCACGTCAGCAGAAATATTGGTGTGACAATAAAATCTACAAAACAGAGATAGACAGCAAGCGCAAGAAATTTTATGTGCTTGATATGTTTCCTTATCCCTCAGGTGCAGGTTTGCACGTAGGTCACCCGCTTGGCTACATTGCGAGTGATATCTACTCACGTTATAAACGTCTTCAAGGCTTCAACGTGCTTCATCCGATGGGATATGACGCTTATGGATTGCCGGCAGAGCAATATGCCATCCAAACAGGTCAACACCCTGAGAAAACAACAGTAGATAATATTACACGTTATCGTTCACAGCTCGACAAGATAGGCTTCTGCTATGATTGGAATAGAGAATTGCGCACTTGCAATCCTGACTTCTATAAATGGACACAATGGGCATTCATCCAAATGTTCAATTCATGGTATGACAGCAAAGCCGAGAAAGCCCAACCTATCAGCAGCCTCGTTGAACATTTCAACACTAATGGCTCAGAAGGACTGAAAGCAGCCGAGACAAAAGAACTTCACTTCACAGCAGCCGAATGGAAAGCTATGAGTGAAAAAGAGCAAAGCGATGTATTGATGAACTATCGTCTTGCTTATCTTGGCAACACAATGGTGAACTGGTGTCCCAAGTTAGGCACTGTGTTGGCTAATGACGAAGTTAGCGAAGGTCTCTCTATCCGTGGCGGCTATCCCGTAGAACAGAAATTGATGTATCAATGGTGTCTGCGTGTATCAGCTTATGCACAGCGTCTCCTTGACGGTCTTGATAAACTCGACTGGTCTGACTCTATCAAAGAAACACAACGCAACTGGATTGGCCGTTCTGAAGGCGCTGAGATGCGCTTTAAGATTGCAAACAGCGATGTGGAGTTGGAAATCTTCACAACACGTGCAGATACAATCTTTGGCGTTACATTTATGGTATTGGCGCCTGAGAGTGCTTATGTAGATAAAGTGACCACACCTGAACAACGCGCAGCCGTAGACGAATATATTGCCTCTATTAAGCACAAGACAGAGCGTGAGCGCATGATAGACAAGAAAGTCACAGGTGTATTCACCGGCGCTTATGCTGTCAATCCGCTTTCAGGTAAACAAATTCCTATCTGGGTGAGTGACTATGTGCTCGCCGGATATGGAACAGGCGCAATCATGGCAGTACCGGCACACGATAGCCGCGACTTTGCATTTGCAAAGGCTTTCAACTTGCCTATTATACCGCTTATCGAAGGTGCTGATGTTAGCGAGGAAAGTTTTGACGCTAAAGAAGGCAAGATGGTAAATTCTGAAGGTCCTGAACTCAATCTTAACGGACTTGAAGTAAAAGAAGCCATCGCCGCTACCAAACGCTTCATCGAGCAAAAAGGCATTGGTAAAGTGAAAGTCAATTATCGTCTGCGTGACGCAATCTTCAGCCGTCAACGCTACTGGGGCGAGCCATTCCCTGTATATTACAAGGACGGCATACCTCACATGCTTGATGAAAGCAAACTTCCATTGCTCTTGCCCGAAATTGAAACATATAAACCCACTGAGACAGGTGAGCCTCCATTGGGACGCGCAAAAAATTGGAAAACAGAAGAAGGCTATCCCTTGGAACTTTGCACGATGCCGGGATTTGCCGGTTCATCAGCATACTACTTGCGCTATATGGACCCGCATAATGACAAAGCACTCGTGTCAAAAGAAGCTAATGACTACTGGCGCAATGTTGACCTCTATATAGGCGGTACGGAACACGCAACAGGTCACCTTATCTATAGCCGTTATTGGGATAAATTCCTCTATGACCTCGGCGTAATTTGTGAGGATGAGCCTTTCAAGAAACTTGTCAACCAAGGCATGATTCAAGGTCGCAGTAACTTTGTATATCGCATCAAAGACACCAACACCTTTGTTAGCTATGGCTTGAAGAAAGACTATGATGTAACGCCTATCCACGTTGACGTGAACATCGTTAGCAATGATATACTCGATTTGGAAGCATTCCGCAAGTGGCGTCCCGAATTTAATGATGCAGAATTTGTATTGGAAGACGGCAAGTATGTATGCGGTTATGCTGTAGAAAAAATGTCAAAATCAATGTTCAACGTCGTTAATCCTGACGATATTGTTGAACAATATGGCGCAGACACCTTGCGTCTCTATGAAATGTTCCTCGGCCCGTTGGAGCAAAGCAAACCGTGGGATACTAACGGCATCGACGGTGTGAACCGCTTTATAAAGAAAATGTGGAACCTCTTCTATAAAGGCGACACACTCCTCGTTGATGATAGTGAGCCCACAGCCGACAATCTCAAGAGTCTCCACAAACTCATCAAAAAAGTTACCGGTGACATCGAAGGCTTTTCATTCAACACATCGGTTGCTGCGTTCATGATTTGCGTTAATGAGTTGACAGCACAAAAATGTAAATCACGCGCCGTATTGTCAGACCTCTTGGTGGTGTTAGCACCGTTTGCACCACACGTAGCAGAAGAACTCTGGCACGTAGCAATAGGCAAGGACACCACAATCTGTGATGCACAGTGGCCGGCTTTCAACGAAGACTATCTCAAAGAAAGCACCGCCAACTATGCAGTATCATTCAACGGCAAGACACGTTTCAATATGTCAATTGCCGCTGATGCTTCAAAAGAAGAAGTAGAGAAAGCCGCCCTCTCGCACGAAGGCGCAGCTCGCTGGATTGAAGGTAAACAAATACGCAAAGTTATTGTCGTGCCCGGTAAGATTGTTAATATCGTGGTAGGATAATAAAAACCATATTATTACGTTATATAAGAAGGAGTGTGCGACATCATCATATATCCACACTCCTTCTTTCAATATTAAACCTAATCGACAGTGAAAAAGATAGTATTTGCTACAAATAATGCTCATAAACTCGAAGAATTGCGCCGTATGGCGGGTGACAAGTTTGAGATACTGAGCTTATCAGACATAAATTGTCACGAAGAAATACCGGAGACAGCCGACACACTTCAAGGCAATGCCCTGCAAAAGGCACATTGGATAAATGAGCGCTATGGCGTAGACTGTTTTGCCGATGATACCGGTTTGGAAGTGGATGCCCTCGGTGGAGAGCCGGGCGTGCGCACTGCGCGTTATGCCGGTGAACACTGTGACCCCGCTGACAATATGCGTCTGTTGCTACATAATCTCGAAGGTAAAGCCAACCGTCACGCAACATTTCGCACTGTCATAGCTTTGATTTTGCACGGTGAAGAACATATCTTTAACGGTGCAGTTGAAGGCATAATAACCGAAACACAATCAGGCAAAGCCGGATTTGGCTATGACCCGGTATTTCAACCTCTCGGATGGAACAAAACCTTTGCCGAGGCAGAGCCTGACGAAAAAAATGCAATAAGCCATCGCGGTCGTGCCGTCGAAGGTCTCATTAATTATCTCCTTAGCTTGTAATTCTATGAAAAGAAAACTCCTCTTTTTGGCGGCACTGCTATTAATGGCGGTAAGCAATATGTCGGCACAGACAACTGTAGGTGACTGGACTATATACTCAAAATATGGTCGCACGGTTGATAAAATGGTAGATACCGGCAGCAGACTCTATTATGTAACTTGGGGTATGCTGTACTCTTATGACTATGAGAAAAACGAGACCTATGAGTACACCACTTACAACAAAATGAATGACAGCGACATTACGGATATTTATTATAACTATAATAATAAATATTTGTTGGTCATATATAAAGACTATAACATGGACCTCGTCTATGATGACGGTCATGTTGTAAACTTTCCTGACTTGATGGACGCAAGCACAATCGTTGACAAAGGCATTAACGATGTAAAGTTTGGTGACAACGTTATCTATATGTCAACAGACTTTGGTTTTATCATCTATGACTCAGTTCGTCAAGAAGTAAAAGAATCAGCAATCTTTAATCAGAAAGTGCTGACAATGATGGAAATGGATGATTATATAGTAGCCATTATCAACAGTGTGCTCTATAAGTCACCCAAAGAAGGACGTCACAACACCATGGATAAATTTAGTCGCTTGGGCGGCTGCTATGCTTCTTCATCTTTTAAAGTTGGTGAAACATCTATGGCTTATGTCAACGGTAAAACAATCTATATCATTACCATAGACTTCGCTAAAGGTAATAATAGCTTGGAAAATAAGAACGTATCAGTCACCGGCAGATTAATGGCAATGAAAGACGGAGGCTTCTATATCCGCACAACTGACAATAATCTGATGGTATTTGATGGAAACGGCAACTTGAAAGAAACCATTACCGTGCCTGACGATTTAAAAAATGATAACCTCGCATTATATAACAGTTCGTCAAAAATATGGTTTGGCAATGGCACGGGCATTGCTCAGTATGACATAACCGGTGCAACCACGACAACACTAAGCCAACGATATCGTCCTGAAGCATTCAGTTGTAAAATAGGCGCTTATATCAATGCCTCACAAGATGGCAAACGCATCTACTTCACAAACCTCGGACCATCGACATACCTCAAAGTGTTGAGAAGTGACTTAACAGGCTCCGGCGGCTACGAAGTGGCTCAGACAACCAACGTGCTTAAAGACGGCAAGATATATGATATATCTATTGAGAACTTCCAGCATACAATTACTGATTTGACATACTATCAAAATTTGTACAACTCGACAGCTATGTATGGAGGCTCAACACGCATGATATGTGACCCTGACGATGAAAATCGCTACTATATCGGCAACGGTCGCGAAGGTCTTGTCGTTGTTGACGGCAACCAAGAAGCCATGCTGTTCAATAAAGAAAACTCACCACTTTACAGTTCATGGGGTACACGTGTTTATGATGTGAACATAGACCCTGACGGAAACCTCTGGGTCGGCTGCTGGTGCGGCACTACAGGCGAGAGTCCTTATATCATATTGCCGGCAGCAAAACGCCGCAAAAATCCTACCGAGATTGAATATTCAGATTGGAAAATAGCCAAGCTCGATGAAGCATGTAAAGGCAAAACAGATATGGGCAGCTTGTTCTGCACTAAGTCAAATATGGCTTTCTTTTGGAATGCTGTATGGCAAAGCGGTATCACAGTGCTTGACACAAAAGGCACTTATGACAACCCAAATGATGACAAATCAATAACTCATACTTCGTTTATAGACCAAGATGGCAATTCGTTTGTTGCCGACTACTATATCTGTGGTATAGAAGACAAAAAAGGTCGCGTCTGGATAGGCACAAATATGGGTATATTTGAAATAACAAACCCCGACAATGCTATTAACAGCACGATGACCATAAACCGCTTGAAAGTGCCACGCAATGACGGTACAAACTATGCTGATTATCTGCTTGATACAGAACAGATTAACTGTATATGTGTTGACGCTTCAAACCGCAAGTGGGTAGCAACGGAGATGTCAGGCGTTTATCTTGTGAGTGCTGACGGTGACGAGATACTCGAACACTTCACTACAGAGAATTCATACTTGCCATCAGACGCTGTATTATCAGTGTTCTGCGATCCCAACAGCAATGATGTTTACTTCGGCACATCCGTAGGCATTGTTTCTTACAAAGGCACAGCATCACCGGCAAAAGCAGATTACAGCGATGTATATGCCTATCCTAATCCGGTGAGACCTGAATACACAGGCTGGATTACAGTCACCGGTTTAATGGAAGACTCATTGGTTAAGATAGCAGATGCTGCCGGAAACGTCTTTTATCAAGGCAAATCAGAAGGCGGCATGGTGACTTGGGACGGCTGCAACTCATCAGGTGAAAGAGTTAAAACAGGCGTTTACTATGTATTTGCATCGCACACTGCTGACGAAAGCCAGATGGGAGTAGTAACTAAGATACTCGTCGTTAGATAGTTAATATTAATACAATATTTTATAAGCAACAAATGCAGGGTCGCACCATAAAATTAGCGGCTCTGCATTTGTTTTTTATCAGCTATCATGCTTAATATGAAATAATTGTTTGGAAAAATTACCGAGATGTGTTATTTTTGCAAGTGATAAATCTCTCTCAAATCTTAAAGGCGATGATAAACGAGCCATACTATCCTATAGGAATACAAAATTTCAGCGAAATACGTTCTCTGAATGCTATCTATGTAGACAAGACTGATCTTATCTACAAACTGACGCATACATCAAAATTTGTCTTTCTGAGTCGTCCGCGTCGCTTTGGTAAGTCTCTGTTGAGTAGTACGCTTCATTATTATTTTGCGGGGCGCAAGGATTTGTTCACCGGTTTGGTGATGGAGAAGTTGGAGACAGAATGGACTCAGTACCCTGTTCTTCACTTTGATTTAAGTACAGCCAAAGGCAGAAATTTAGAAGAAATAAAGGAAAATATATCAGAACAGATTGAAGAACTTGAAACGACCTATGGAATAACAAATAAAGTTTCAGCACTTGGAACAAGACTTCAAAAACTGATTAAACAATCTTATGCTCGGTCAAATCAGAAAGTCGTAATTATTATTGACGAATATGATGCGCCTATCTTGGAAGTCCTGCACGAAGATGAAAAGCGTGAGGAAGTGCGCAGGTTGTTGCGGGAATTTTATTCGCCGCTTAAAGCATGCGATGAATATCTTCGCTTTGTCTTTCTGACCGGCATTTCGATGTTCTCGCAACTGAGTATCTTCAGCGAGCTAAACAACTTGGAAATTATATCGCGCAGCAGTGTTTACGCGTCAATTTGCGGCATTACCGAGCAAGAGTTGAGAGATAATTTCCAATATGGCATCGAAAAGATGGCTAA
>CAYYAA010000063.1:0-12495 GCA_964469875.1 uncultured Bacteroides sp. | reverse complement strand
AAACCGCCAGCACGGAGCCGTTCAGTTTCGGTCGCAACGAGACCGACCTCTCTCGTCTGGGTGGCTGCGGTCGGAGACCGCACACCTCTCGAAACATCAGCGGCGAAGAGCTCCGCTCGTAGCCGCTGGTGTGGGGTACATCCCACCCGACCTGCGTCTGTCGGACGACAGACCACCTTCGACACGACCGTCACTCCACTCTCACGCTCATCTCTATCTTCAAACCGAAATCACCTGCGCTGACGCACAGATGCTCCATTATTTCGCTCCGTATCGGCTCATACTTGCCCCATCTCGTCTCTGTAACATAGCAATACACCGTCAGCGACAAGCCCTTGACTGTCACCTCGTTGAAATACACCAACAGCCGTTGAGACTTATCTATATCATCCCGACCCTTCAGATATGCCATCGCATAAAGGCGAAACAATCCCACATTCGTCTCCGACACACTCTCCGACACACTCTCCGACAATATCGGGTATCTCTCACGGATGACCTTCAGCTGCTCATCACTCACCCTGCCCACTGACGATGCCGCAAAGGTCACATTTTGCTCTATCAGCCTCACCCCCGACTCATACATCCCACGATAATTCTTAAACGATGTCGATACCAAAGTATATGGCGGCACCGTAACTATCGTATAATCAAAATTTTGCACCTTCACCGCCGTCAGCGAAACATCTATCACTATGCCGTTGGCATCCGTTGACGGAACGCATATCCAATCTCCAACGTGCAACATATCATTCTGTGACATCTGCAACCCGGCGATAAACCCCAAGATGCTATCTTTGAAAATCAACATCAACGCTGCCGCAAATGCTCCCAACCCCGTCAGCAATGCCGCCGGCGACTTGTCTGACAACATCGACACCCCGACGACAACCAATATCACCCACAGTCCGCCTTTGGCGATGTTCAGAAATCCCTTCAGCGGCAAGTTGCGAGTGTTGGAACGCTCATTGTAACGGTCAAAAACAAAGGTCAGCACTGCCGCCGTGCCGCTGCCCACCGCTGCCAAGGCGTACAGCCAAACCACTCGCTCCAATATCTCCAACACTCGACTGTCATCCTCAAATGCCACAGGTATCAATCCCAAAAACACCAATGGCGGTACGATATGTGCGCACCTTATCAGCACTTTGTGGCTCAACAGCTCCCTCCCAAGTTCGCCATGACGCACCTCCACAACTCGCCTGACGACGGCGATGAACAGCCACTTTACACCTCGCCCTATCAGCAGCGATGCCGCAACAACGACTGCTACATAGACCACCTCATCAACCCATGCCGAGCGTCCTATGCCCAACACGTCAAGCCCGAACTTTATCCATCCGAGCAGCCACACCGCGATGTCCTTGTCATATCCAACCATATAGGCTCAACACCCTTTGAGCCAAATGGTTCAAAAAAAGTTAGGCCGATAAGCCATGTAATGCCTATCGACCTAACAGCAAAAAATGAAAAAAATTTCGATCTATTCTGTTGCGGCTTCGAGCTTCTTCATAATAGAGAAGATAAAGCCGGCTGCAAGTAAGCAGATGGCGATGAGGATGCCCCAGATTGCGATAACGGGAATCTTACCCCATAGCAACATCGGGATAGATACCAAGTAGTTACCTACAGCTGTTGCTGCAAACCAGCCACCCATCATTGAGCCTTTCAACTTGGGAGGCGCTACCTTGCTGACGAAGCTGATGCCCATCGGTGAGAGCAGCAATTCTGCAAAGGTCAATAACAAATATGTTGCTATCAACCAGTTAGGTGATACTGAGCCGTTTGTACCGGTCAAGCCTATTGATGCACAAACCATTACGCAGTATGCGCAAGCTGCCATAACCATACCGTAACCAATCTTGCGGGGTGATGACGGCTCTTTGCCTTTACGTGCAAGCATGCCGAAGATAGCCAATGACACCGGGGTCAAAGCTACCACAAAGAACGGGTTAAATTGTTGATATGCTGCGGGGTCGATGCCGTCTACTTCGGCGGGTGTGCCTGAGTAGAGATATGCCACGATGCCGATTACTGCGAGAAGGATTACGCCACAGATTGATTTGCCCTTGGCAGTCTTGCTTTGGAAGAATCCGAACAGTGCATAAACGCCGGCTGCTATTGACACGAGTGCCCAAAGGTTAAAGCCGATACGTGTCCAGCCTGTCGCTACTGAGCTTGTACAGCTCTTAGCAAACTCGGTGAGGGTCTGTCCGTTCTGGTGGAATACCATCCAGAAGAAGATTACTACTGCGAACACCAACAACAGCGCTACAACGCGTTGCTTGGTCTGTTCGGGGGTAAGCTCAGGCTCGTTACTTGCTGCCTTGGCTTCACCTTTCTTAGCTGACTTCTTATCTGTGATGATGTGTGCGTATGTCTTGCGTCCGAGGAAATATATCAAGAAGCTGATAATCAATGAACCACAAGCCAATCCGAAGGCGTATGAACAGCCTTGTGAGAATGCTGTGATATAGTCAGTGGCAAATTGTGTCAACTCTGCTCCGGCTTGGTGGCATTGCGCTGCAAAGTCACTGAGATATTGTGTCAGGAACGCTGCAACATCGCCGCCTTCCGCCATACCTTTATCTACGGCGAAGTCGGTCATCGCTTTGAGTTGGTTTGTGCCTTCTGCCGGCATATTTACGAAACCGTTAGTGTCGATACACCAGTTGCTTAACTGTGCTGCCATCGGGTCATTGGTCAGGAAGCCTGCCTTGGTCAAGGCTGAGTTCTTCAACGCAATAGCTGCTCCCGGAGCGAACATCGAACCGAGGTTGATTGCCATATAGAACAATGAGAATGCCGAGTCGCGTTGTGAGCTATACTTCGGATCGTTATAGAGGTCACCTACCATCACTTGGAGGTTACCTTTAAACAAACCCGTACCCACAGAGATAAGTATCAACGCGGCAAACAGCATCATCATTGATGTTGTTGAGCGCACCGGTGTCGGTGTCGCCATCAAGGCGTAGCCGAAGAACATCACGAAGATACCCGTTACGACACACTTTGAAAAACTCCATTTGTCTGCGAGCCAGCCACCAAGTAGCGGCATAAAATAAACTAAGGCAAGGAATCCGGAGAATATCTGCCCGGTCCATGTTGCGTCAAAACCAAACTTTGCCTGCAAGAAGAACAGGAAGATGGCGAGCATGGTGTAGTAGCCAAAGCGTTCACCGGTGTTGGCGAGCGCTAAGACATACAGCCCTAATGGTTGATTTTTAAACATAAAACAAGGTTAAAAAGTTAAGTAAAAAATTCAAGGTATAACGGTTTTGAAGCCTTACAGCCGAGACCGTAAGGCTTTGTTAACTGATTATTCTTTAAGTTTATATGCTGCGGCATAGGCGCGTATCTGTTTCACCATTGCGACAAGTCCGTTGCTGCGTGTCGGTGACAGGTGCTCGCTCAGCCCGATTTCTTCTATGAAGTGAAGGTCGGCGTTGAGGATTTCGTCAGGCGTATGGTCTGACAGCACGCTGATTAGCAGCGAGATAATGCCTTTAACGATGATAGCGTCTGAGTCTGCCGTATAGTGTACTTTGCCGTCTGTCATGGTGGCTTCGAGCCATACGCGACTTTGGCAACCTTCAATCAATCTGTCCGGAGTCTTCAAGCTCTCATCTATGGCGGGAAGGGCATTGCCGAGGTCTATGATATAGCCATAGCGGTCCATCCAGTCTTCGATGTCTTGAAACTCGCTGATAATCTCTTGTTGTTTGTCTTCGATTGTCATTAGTGAGATTTTTCTTTGTAAATTATGTTTGTAACTGTTCGACCGACAGCGCTGAGTGTCTTTCGGTCGATGTTATCCATTTTGTCATCAAGGGTGTGCCATGTCGGAGAGAAGCTGCCGGTGGTGGGATTTCCCGCTTCGATGATGTCAACGGTGGGAATGCCTGCCGCAAGCAGATACACATGGTCGTCGGTGATTGCTCCGCCTTGTTGGTCTATGAAGATATTGCCCAAGCCAAGAGACGCTGCCTCCGCCCAGATTTTGGAATTTACAGATTGTGCATAACGGTCTGAGAAGTATTCGCGATGGAATTTCGCGTCTACACCTCCCACCATATCTAATAGTATGCCATAGACAGGCTTGTCAGCCGCGCCATACGGCATGTTGTCACACCAATATTGCGTGCCCAAGCACCATGTGTCTGCCGTGTCTTCGCCGCCTCCACTGAAGCCATAGTCTTCGGCATCGGTCAGCAATATATCAACACCGACATCAGGTCGTTGTTCGCCCATGTTGCGAGCTATCTCCAAGAGAACGCCGACGCCACTCGCGCCGTCGTTTGCGCCGTCAATGGCTTTGCTGTGGTCTGCCTCGTTGGGCGAATTGTCAGCCCACGGACGACAGTCCCAGTGCGCCACAAGCAGTATGCGACGCGACACATTGACATTATATCGAGCTAAGATATTGCAAATCGGCAGTTTATCGCCGGTATAGGCTTCGACAACGGTGCGCTGTTCGATGACGGTGTCCGCGCCGTTAGAGCGCAACGTGGCTGACAACCACTCGGCGCAAGCACGGTGAGCATCCGTTCCCGGAACGCGCGGCCCGAATGAGACCTGACGTGCCACATAGTTGTAGGCACTATCAGCAGAGAAGTTGCCCTTTATAACAACTTCAGCCTCGGCTTTTTCTGTCTTGTCGGCTGCCTTTGCGGCACAACCGACTTGGCAAATGCATAATGCAAAAGCCATAAGTCCTGAAGCTAATTTTTTTAGAGTTTTTTCGGTCATGTCGCAAATTTAGCTATTTCGCGCCACAATGCAAAATTTTAATTGCGTTTTGATGTGAATATTACCACCATGCGTGTTGAAAATGGATAGGAGGAACTTTCGGAGTCGGGCGCGTGGTCGAGATTACGTGCAGGGCGATGGCTCGTGTCATCAAGATGTCATCGTGATAGCCAATCTTTGCGGCGTATGCTCCATTGGGCAGTTGCTCATAAGTCGTCAACTCGTTGCACGCCTCGTTGTCATGCTCAATATATGTCCCTTCGCGCACCGCCTCAATCAGCCCGGCAATCAGCATCGCCTTTGTCGCGCGGTTGGTGTGAAAGCCAATGCGCATTGACCGTTGATGTGTCATAGTGTCATAGCTGATGCGACGGTAGACATTGTTATAATTTGCTGCCAAACGATTGAGGATGAACATATTGCTATCACCTGACGGTGAAGATTCACTTTCGAGCGTATTGCTCTCGACAACGAGCAGGGCGTTGTTGTAATAGCGTGCAATGGCAATGCTCTTTGCCGCCAAGAGGTCATGGTCGATATGTCCTCGCCACTGCGCAACAACTTCAGGCACAGCCTCATGTGTCAGCACTGAGATGACCGACCAGTCGCTGTTGCGAGAGCGTCCGCCGACATCAACAGCCACGACATAACTCTTAGCCTTGTCTGGCTTGCGCCACAGCTGAACAGCGCCGAGACGGTCTTCTGTGAAGCAAGTGCCTTGCGCATCGACATCTCCCGTCAATGGCTTCTCAGAGCAGCCCGCAGAGCGCAAGTCCTCAATGTTTTGAGTGTTGAACACTCCACTGCCGGTGTTGAGGAACGCCTCAAGGTCGGTCGTGGGAAACTCCGCCTCCATTTGGTCACGTGTAGGATATTCAGAGAGCTTGCGACGATACCAATAAATCTGGTCAAGGCTCAAGCCCATGTCCCACAGTTGCATCTCATAGTCGTCGAGGGAGGCGGCAAACGCTTCGCGGTCGGGCGGCGTGAGGCGATAGATTTCGATGTCATGCCACGGCACAAAGACAGCGTGCTTGTCGCCCTTGCCATCCTTGCAGCGCAGCCATTCGGAGTGGAAATAGTTACCCACGCCGTTGGCTGTTGATTCCATTACAATCAATGAGTTAGGTATCAAGGCAATAGCGCCGCATACGGCGCGAATAAACTTGTCAGGTGAGCGCTGAGATGTTGACGACCAGAAGGCTGTCTCAGACAGATGCGCCATGGCATAATCAGCACCGCGCACCGCCTCTTGGTTCTCGCTTGAGCCTACTGTCACACGGCAGCCGCGGCCGGCAATCTCGCGCACGTTCAAAGCTCGCTCATAAGGTCTGAACTGGGGCTTCTCGTCGCCGTCCCAAAGGTCTATGGGATAGCTGTTAAGCAGCTTGGTGTACATGCCGCGGATGCCTGTTGCCGTGTCCTTGACATGAGCGCAAATCAGCGAGTGCCAATTGCGACAGATGCAAGATTGAATCCATGCCATATACATCTGCACGATAGTAGAGCCGCCCCACTGTCTCGCTTTCAGCAAGATAACGCGCACGGGTCTGCCGTTCATGCGGTCTTCCTCCATCACCGCCAACAGACGACGTTGAGGAAAGTTCAAACGGAAGTGCATATCCTCGCCTGTCAATTTGTGCTTAATGGTGGCGCAGGTTATGCACCAATATTCAAAATCATATCTGCAACGAAGCATCTTCCAAAGATTTTCGTTGCCTTTGGCACGAGCATAGTCGGCATCATCGAGCATCGCCTTTGGCACGAAGGCACGCGGCAACCCGCTGACCGGTGTAAGCACCTCGACACGCTCGCCGAATGCACCTTCGCCCTTCTCAGGGTCATAATGCACGTCAAACCTGCGGCGACGTTGCTCGTCTTCTTTTAGCATTTGTGATATTTCCATGGTATTAGTCAAGTAAGAGTTTTTTAGTATGTGTAGTTAAGGAGGCATCCTGCCAAGTGGAAGTCTGAGGATACGTCAGCCTCGACGGTGAAGCTCACCCTGCGCATTGGACGTGCCAATGGTCTGATATTGAGAGGCGAGCGCAGTTCGCCCGAAATCTGTGCGGAGACATCCGGAGCATTTGGCGTTGTCGTCAGTCCTACGCGGCTCAAGCTGACTGTGCCGTTGATGCGCATTGCCGCCATATCGACACGCAACGCCGTCGGGGAGAATAAATCCAAGTCACGCGGTGAGACCGTTATGCTCCATTTGACAGACCGCGACAGCGAAATCTTCTCGCTGCAAATATCGACAATGCCCGAATCTGTCTGTGCCAATGCCCCTCCGAAGTGGTTAAGTACAGTCTTAATCGTCAAATCAGAACGCTCATATCTGGTCTTATCATAGTCAAAACAAACGACTTCGACCTTACCCGAACTGTCCACGCCCCACAACTCGCGTTTCTCAGCCACCCAAGCCAACTGCTTATAGCCGGTGTCGGCACGTATTGTGGTAATTCGCGAGGCACGCAAGGCGAGCAAATCGCCGTTAGCGGCAGCCACCACGACATCATCGTCAGCCACCGTCACCGCCGTGTCGCTATCCACGCCGCGTTGGTCTATGAGATTGACAGAAATAGCAGTGCGGGCGGCATTTACCGCCACCGAATTAATGCCTTGCCGCGTCATGACATAGAAACGGCTGCGCCCGAAGTCCCACGCATTCTGCCCCACGCGTGCCGGCGCTATTGCGGTCACGAAGTCACTGTCTATCAACTGCACAGCCTTTGCCGCCATAGGATTTGCCGCATCCGCCGCCACGATTACGCCCGGCAGTTCAAGCTCCACGGCATTGTCGGCAGGGATAACGAAAGGCTCTGACGATGCAGCCAAGGCAAAAGGTTTTAAATCACTGCTGATATACCTTGCACACGTCCCCGTCTCGTCAGGCATAAGGTCAAAACTCTGTTTCATAGGTGATTGTCCCGAAGCAGAGAGCATAATAGTCATCTTGACAGCATCGGCAGAAGGATAGCTCAAAATCGGATTAATCGCGGTGGGGCAGCCCGTAGTCGCTTGCCCCTGCCAGACAGCGACCTCCGAGCCGTCAGCAAATTCGACTTTGACCGCCGCGCGCCAGGGCTTGTTGGCAGTAGCAGTGGCAAAAATGCTGAGCGGATAGCCTGCATATCGTTCAGCTTTGATATTGCCCCATAGCGTTACGCCCGAAGCCGTTGACGCAGTGGCAGCGGTGAAGCGGTGCGGCGGCAAGAGCCTTGCCGAGAGGCTGTCAACGCGGTTGATATTAGTCTTCAAAGCCTTATCAATACTTTTGTTCTCCTCAGTAGGCATAAATACGTCAGTAACATCGAGGTCGATAGACCTTGCAGCGCCATCTGCAAAAGGACGGTTGACAGTAGCCACTACGCGCTCCATGCAGTCCATACGTGCCGCCAACAGCTTGACAGTCTCCGCTTCGAGAGGATTGTTGAAAGCGATAGACATAAAGCTATCATCGCTATCAAGGCGCAATGTATGGGCGTATATGCTAAAGCCATAATTGTCAAAGGGGTGGAGCTGTGGCGACATCAGCACCTCCAACGTGGCTACGCGCTCATCAGAAGGCATAGCCGTGGCTGCAATATCCAGTCTAAAACGCCACGTCAAGGCATCAAGCGAATAGGCATTCAATAAGTAGCGGTCAGTGCCACCTACCTTGAAAGCCTCGCCAAACTGCTGACCGCAAGACGGCCCAAGCAACACCGCGGGCGAGGTGAACAGTTCGCGACCCTGTTCATCACGCAAGCGGTAGCGGCATAAGGCAGGCTGAAAGAGCACGCCGGTCTGACGTGCCGACAGTGCCAATTGTCTGTATGCCGTCAATAAATCTCGTTCTATATCCTGTAAATCAGAGACTTCGATAGCGCCGGCATTTTTGTAGGTAGACAATTCGCGTGCCGCAATGGTCTGTTGCAAGAGACCGGCATCGACGGCATGAAGACTAACGGCGCGATAGTCATCGTCGATAACGGGAGAACGCCACACATCGTTCTCATAGTCAAAATAGACATGATAAGAGCCTGTATCAGTGACAATAAGCACAAAATCAAGACAGACAAAAGCGTGCAAGATATCGCTGTCAAAGGTGCAGAGTTCAGTAAGTTCGCCCTCATTAGCCATCATAGTGTACAGGGTGCGTTCATGTTTGACAAAGACGGTATAAGAAGGCTGGCGCCCGCGGCGACAGGCAGCGATGGGCACGTAATCGCCGGAGACGAGTTTTTCAGGTTGTCCGACAACGGTGAGAGCGAGAGTGCCGTCACCATTGTCGCTAAGACGAAGGTTTTTACAACTGACTGGAGTTATGACATCATTGCGGTAAGAAATCTGACAAGGGTTGAGATACAAATATTTTTTCATAGTATTAAGATAAAAGTTATTAGTGAAATTTTACGATGCAAAGTTACGACCGTCAGAGGGGCGATTCGATAGCAAAATAACCACCACGTGCTATTTAACATTTCAGAAATGCGATAAAATGATGAGGAATAGCAATTTGGCGATAAAAAGTTTTTGAAGAATTAACATTTGAGCAGGCCGAGACAGTCTATCATCCGACCGCCGCCACCCACGACGATGGGTGAGGCGAGAGAGGTCGGTCTCGTTGCGACCGAAACAGAACAGCTCCGCGATGGCGGTTTTTCGTCGCAAGTTGGTTGCGAGGGGGGGGAACGCCCCCAATAGGGGCGTAATGGAATAGCCCGGGGCATTACATTTTGCCCCTAACGGGGCAATTTCGCGGCGAGGTTTAAGACGAGAGAGGTGACAATTGTCTAAATTAGTATTGATTAAGGTAATTTAATTTGTTTTGCTGGGTGGGGGTAACAAAATTAGCATTAATTTTGTGAAATATTACGAAGTATAACAATCTAAAAACCAATATCCGATGAAAAAAGCATTACTCTTATTATTGTTGCTGCTAACATCGTTAGCAAGCTACGCCTACGACTTCGAGGTCGATGGCATTTACTACAACATCACGTCCGAAGACGATAAGACCGTGGAAGTAACCTACGGTTATAATTATTATGAAGGCGATATCGTTCTGCCTGAAACAGTTACTTATTCAAATACCGAGTACACGGTGACCAAGATTGGAGATAACTCATTCCGGTGGTGTAGCTCATTGACGAGCGTTGAGCTGCCGGCTTCACTGACCAAGATTGGCGGTCGGGCATTTGCATATTGCACCTCGTTGGTGAACATTAAGTTGCCGGCTTCACTGACCACGATTGACAATGATGCATTCCGTGATTGTACTTCATTGGCGAGCATCGTGCTGCCGGCTTCACTGACCAAGATTGGCGAAGACGCATTTTTGGACTGTAAGTCACTGGCGAGCATTGAGCTGCCGGCTTCGCTGACCGAGATTGGCATGGGGGCATTTTGGAACTGCACCTCGTTGGCGAGCATTGAGCTGCCGGCTTCACTGACCACGATTGGGCATTCCGTATTTCGTAACTGTAAGTCACTGGCGAGCATTGAACTACCAGCTTCACTGACCACTATTGTCAATGATGCATTCGAAGGTTGTACTTCATTGGCGAGCATCGTGCTGCCGGCTTCGCTGACCACGATTGGGAATTCCGCATTTGCCGATTGCACCTCGTTGGCGAGCATTGAGTTACCGGCTTCACTGACCACGATTGGCGATGAGGTATTCTCTGAATGTACCTCGTTGGCGAGCATCGTGCTGCCGACTTCACTAACCAAGATTGGGAATTCCACATTTGCCGATTGCACATCGTTGGCGAGCATTGAGTTGCCGGCTTCACTAACCAAGATTGGAGATTATGCATTCTTGCATTGTGAGTCATTGACAAGCATCGAGCTGCCGGCTTCACTGAACGAGATTGGCAATTATGCATTTTATGAATGTAACTCATTGGCGAGCGTAGAAATACCATCTTCACTGACTGCTATTGGTGAAGGCACGTTCGCTGACTGTACCTCATTAGCGAGCATCGTGTTGCCGGCTTCACTGAACGAGATTGGCAATTATGCATTTTATGAATGTAACTCATTGGCGAGCGTAGAAATACCATCTTCACTGACTGCTATTGGTGAAGGCACGTTCTACGGATGTACCTCATTGGCGAGCATTGAACTGCCGGCTTCGCTGACCACGATTGGTGACTATGCATTTGGGGAATGTATCTCGTTGGCGAGCATTGAGCTGCCGGCCTCACTGACCGAGATTGGCAGTGGGGCATTTCAAAGTTGCACCTCTTTAGCAAGCATCGTGCTACCGGCTTCACTGACCACGATTGGCTATGCTGCATTTTATGAATGTACCTCATTGGCAAGCATTGAACTGCCGGCTTCACTGACCACGATTGGAAATTCCGCATTCAATGGCTGTACTTCGTTGGCGAGCATTGAACTGCCGGCTTCACTGACCGAGATTGGCGTAGATGCATTTTTTCGCTGCTCCTCATTGGCGAGCATTGAGCTGCCGGCTTCGCTGACCACGATTGGAGATGGTGCATTTGCAGGTTGCAAATCCTTGCAAGATATTTCTGTTTCAGAAGCAAATGTGAATTATACATCAGTTGATGGTGTGCTATATGATAAAAATGTCAGCACACTTGTAAGCTACCCCGGTGGTAAATCAGATGACTTTATTGTGCCTTCATCAGTGACCAAGATTGGCTGTGCTGCATTTTGGGGCTGTACCTCACTGGCGAGCATTGAACTGCCGGCTTCACTGACCGAGATTGGAACTGTCGCATTTAGGAACTGTACTTCATTGGCGAGCATAGAGCTGCCGGCTTCACTGACCACGATTGGCAATAGCGTATTTTACGAATGCACATCGTTGGCGAGCATCGTGCTACCGGCTTCACTGACCACGATTGGCGATGCTGCATTTGCATATTGCGAGTCACTAAAATCTGTTACAAGTCTTAATACTGAGCCGCCAACACTTGGCGAGAATGTATTCTATAACTGTCCTATAGAGACTGTGTATGTGCCGAATGAGGCTGTTATGGATTATAAGACTGCTGATGGATGGAATGAATTTAATATCGTCGGTATTGATGTTACCGGCATTAGTGATATTGTGGCTAATGACAGTGTTAATGGTTCTGTTGATTGTTATACATTGCAGGGCGTGCGCGTGAAGACGGTGCGCACTGCTGAGGATGTTAAGTCTCTACGTCCGGGTCTTTATATCGTAAATGGCAAGAAGGTTGTCGTAAGATAATCTGAAGGTATTTTTAGAGGGCCTCGTATCAACGGTGTTGGTGCGAGGCCTTGTTTTTTGTCGTTTTTGTAGCCATACCTAAAGGCATGGGGTTGATGCGAGGTAGCAATGGTCGCGAGGGGAAACGCCCCGATAGGGGCGTAATGCAATACCCGGGGATTCTTCCCCGGGAAATATGCCAATGAAATTGATGGCACGCCGTTAGGTGTGCAACAATGACGAGGGTAGCACCCCGGAAGGGGGTGCTTTTTCACATCCGCCGTTTTTTCCCGGGGTAGAAACCCCGGGCTATTACATTTTGCCCCTAACGGGGCAATTTCGCGGCGAGGTTTGTCGCGAGAGGGGCGGCGGCGGGGTTTGGGGCGAGAGAGACGGCGGCGGGGTTTGTGGCGAGAGAGGTGGCCACGACAAGTCGAGGCTCGGTCGGGTTTGCAGAGGTGTGCGGTCTACGACCGCCACCCACGGCGGGGGTAAGTGCCACGGGATGTTAAAAGGTATTAAATAATTGGATTTTGTTTATTTTTTCTATTAAA
>CAYYAA010000062.1:0-12538 GCA_964469875.1 uncultured Bacteroides sp. | reverse complement strand
TACATCGGAGTTGCAGATAAGATGTCGCAGTTTTTGTCACTGCAAAATGTTTTGAGGCTCTTAGGCCTATCGCCCAGATTATAACGCCGTCACAGGTCAATACTCTCGCTTGACGTTTCTGTTCAGCGGTCAGTTTTGCGTCGGCAAAGATGTCGCTTAGGAGTTTTGAGCCTGTCATGCCGTATGGCTCTATGCGGTCACCGCGCCGCCATGGTCTTATTGTCCAGCGGGCTTTTTTGTCAAGGACTTTGCTGTCTAAATATATCACTGTGGCATCGCGCTCCGGGCTGAAGTCTGCTATTGGATGTAATGTAATCTCTATGCCTATCGGGCTGACAATTGACTGTGTTAGTGACACTTCGATTTCATCATCGCGCAAGTCGGTGATGTGTGATGTTATGTGCAACGCTCCGCGGCTAAGCTCTGCACGGACTCCTCCGGGGGCATCAAAGGTCAGACCTGACGCATCTTGTGCGGCTAATATATTGTCAACTTGCGTCATATTAAAACCGCTCGGGCGCAGCATTTCAAAGAGTAATATCCTCGCTCGCGGCTCATTATCGACAAGGCCAGAGACATCAACAGTCTGCGTTTCACGGTCAAAATATTTGTCGGTAGCGGCTTTCACTGTGTCGTCATAAAGCTCGCGGTTATCATTAAGATTTTCCATTGTCTTGACAACGGCATCCATTGCGCCGGGAGACAATTCTTCGAGCATGGGCAGCACGATGTTGCGTATTTTGTTGCGCTTGTAGTCGTTAGAGTTATTGCTGCTGTCAACAATGAAATCCAAAGATTTTGACTTGAGATAGTCTTCAATGTCTGAGCGTGTGCTGTCAAGCATAGGACGGACAACGAGGCCGTTGCGATAGCGCATACCTGTAAGCCCGGCAATACCTGTGCCACGCAATAGGTTGAGCATAAAGGTCTCAACATTGTCTTCGCGATGATGGCCGACGGCTATGGCTTGTGCATAGTTCTTCTCAAGCAGATCGTTAAACCACGCATAGCGCAATTCACGGCACGCCATTTCGACAGACTCGCCGGTGCTCTCCATGCGCTCGGCGACGTCAAAGTCACGGATGTGAAGGTCTACGGCAAGTTGTTGTGCAAGTGTTTCGACAAAGTGCATATCGCGCATTGACTCCTCACCGCGGAGGTGGAAATTGCAATGTGCCGCTACACATTCATAGCCTAACTCGACAAGACACGCCAACAGCGCTACGGAGTCAGCGCCTCCGCTAACAGCAACTATGATAGCGCCATCCTTGCGCAGCAATCCATGTCGGCTTATAGCGCTTGCCACAGCCTTTACCAACTTATGTCTAACAATATTCGGCATATTCAGCAGTATTTATTGCAAATTTAACCAATTTATCTGAAACACCCGCTTTTGGTTAAAAAAATAAGATCAATTATGCCGTAATTTGGCAGTCTGAACCCGTCTGAACGTGTATTGAAAACTTTTTTCTAAAAATTTTATTGCATATCGTGCTATATATCAGTATATTAACCGTATTAATAAAGGTTAAATAGCACGTGGTGGCGATTTTGCTACTCATTTCGGGGGTTGGCGGTTGTAACTTTGCAAGGTACTAAATTAAAACTACAATGAATACTACAAAAACTTTAAATCTATTCAATCTAATCAATCGTTTTAAACAAGAAAACGAAATCGAACCGTTCGCGCCGTCAGTTGCCGCGCTGTACTTCCACTTGTTGTGTTTGGCTAATAGCAGACACTGGCAAATGCCGTTGCGCTATCCTACCGCAAGATTATGTTTGGACGTCAGTCTATCCAAACAAGCGCTCGTCAACGCACGCGATGAGCTAAAATCTCGCGGGCTTATCGACTTCACTCCCGGCTACTGCAAGAAGGAAGCGCCAACTTATACTATCCTCGACAAGGCTGATGACTTGACCAATGACTTGATCAATAACTTGACTAATGAGTTGACCAATGAGTTGACTAATACTGATTCAAGCGCAAATCAGTTGACCAATAACTTGACCAATGAGTTGACCAAACAGTTGACCAATGACTTGACCATATATAAGATTAAAGATAAAGAACAAAATAAAGATAAAGATATTTTTATTTTAAATAAAAAGCCTGTCAATCAAATTTTTGATTTAATTGATTTGGAATTGAAGTTGTCTGCCAACAAGGAATGGCAGGACTCAGTTGTCCAAGCTATCAGCAACACCTATCCCGGTCTCAAATCAAGCGAATTGAAAAATTACTTGCGCAACTTCTTCCTCGAGCAAAGACTCAAAGGCAAGGAGACAAGCACCGAGCCGGATTGCAAAAATTACTTCTTCAACTGGCTCAAAATCCAACTCAAAAATAGCAAGTTGGCAAACTCTGAAGTTGATAGACGCAGAGGAACTTATATCACAACTAAGCGTAAAAAGAACTACGAGGGAGCTTTTTAATGACAGATTGCGGCTTTCAGCCTTTGCGCTCTAACCAAATTTTGTCTGTGATGCAGGTCGGAAGTTCTGAAGCGTAGTGCGTCACCATGATGAGAGTCTTGCCGGGACGTGTACTGAATGTGTCGATTATGCGTTTAACTCTGCGGCGATTGTATGTGTCAAGTCCGTGAAGCGGCTCGTCTAAGACTAAAAGGTCGGGGTCTTTGACGAATGCTCGCGCTAAGAGTACGAGACGCTGTTCGCCGCTTGACAGTTGCAGGAAAGGTCTGTCTGCTTTATCTGCAACGCCAAAGATATCGAGCCACATCATGCACACCGGCAACTGCTCGGGACGGGGATGTTGATACAATCCAACGCTGTCGCGCAGTCCGCTCGCCACAATGTCAATCGCCGGGACATTTCGCTGATAAGCTCTGTGCATTTCAGGACTGATATAGCCTATGCGACGTTTGATATCCCAAATGCTCTCGCCGGAGCCACGTTTGCGGTCAAAGAGGTGTATGTCGCAAGCGTATGATTGAGGATTATCGGCGCATATAAGGCTTAACAGTGTTGACTTGCCGGAGCCGTTATCGCCTGACAGTGCCCATTTTTCGCCTTTACGGACAGTCCAATCGAGGTCTTGGAGAATGGTGCGCTCGTCATAGCGGATGCTGACCTTGTTGCACACAACGACGTTGGTATAGTCTTGGCTGTCGGTGTCGGGCAGTGCGCGGAGTTGGTCAAGATAGCTTTCATCAGCGGCTTGTTGGCAGTCATAGCTGTTGAAGCGCTCAAGATATCGCTGTCGCGGCATCATGTCATAGACTTTCTTATTGACAACGGGAATGACATCGGTGATGAAGTCCGGAATGTCATTGAGCAGTGACAGTACAAGGATAATCTGAATATGTTCTTCAGAGACGATGCGTTTCATAAGGTCGGCAAGCAGCACGCGTGTCTTTGCGTCAAGACCGATAAACGGGTTGTCGATAATCAGCACACGTGGCGCGGTCATCATGACTTTGGCGAGTTGGAACTTGCGGAGTTCGCCGCTCGACAGTTGTATGATCTTTTTAGGCAACATCGGGACGATGTCAAAGAGCTCAAAGAGGTGATTTTTTAAATGGTCAACTTCTAAGCTCACTTTGTCGAAGATTTGCTTGACGGTAGGCACTTCGTCTTGTTCCTGAGAGTTCCAACGCTGCTGATAATAGTATCCGCTATCTGCCGAGCCATAGGAGTCGCGGAAGGTGACATATTTGACGTTGTTATAGACAGAATTATCTTTTGCGGGGCTGAAGTCATGAGTTTTGCTGCCGCTAACGAGAGGATATCTGCCGAGCATTGTCTCAACGAGTAGTGATTTGCCTGCGCCGTTAGGGCCTATAATTGCGACATTGCGGTCGGCTGGAATGGCGATGTTGATAGGCTCGGCAAGGCGCACGTCTTCGTTGCGGGCAATGCCGTCAGTGATATGGAATGTGTATTTGGTCATGTTCGTATATAAAATCAAGGCGCACCCTTTAAGGCACGCCCGTGGAATAGTTATTCTGAATATCTTGCGCGAAGTTCTTCGAGCGACTGACAAGCGAGTTCCCAGATGCTCATCGCGTTTTCGAGGTCTTTGTTAGCCGCAGCATGGCGGTTAAAAATCTCTGTTGAGGAATTGCCGTCGGCAATTTCTTTCTCGATGTCAGCGATTACGCTTTCAAGGCGTGATATTTCGCTTTCGGCATCATCGACGGCTTTTTGTGCACGTTTGAGAGTCTTGTCTCTTTCGCGCTGTTCGGCATAGCTCAGCCGCTTTGTCGGTGTATTGTCGGGAGCTGCGGTTTTTGCCGTTGGCTCGGCTGTTTTTGCTTTGGGTAATTGTTCGGCTCGGCTGCTAAGTTCAAGCTCATTGAGCGAGGCGATGCGTTTCTTTTCGAGGAACTCATAGATGCCGCCGAGACACTCTGTCACTTTACCGCCGCCAAACTCATAGACTTTCTCGACTAAACCGTCAAGGAATTCGCGGTCGTGGCTGACCACAATGACCGTTCCGTTGAAGTCCTTTATGGCTTGTTTGAGGATGTCTTTGGTCTTCATATCGAGGTGGTTTGTCGGCTCATCGAGTATCAATAAGTTGACGGGTTCGAGCAATAGCTTAATCATAGCCAAACGAGTTTTCTCGCCACCTGAGAGCACTTTGACTTTCTTGTCAGAGGCTTCGCCGCCAAACATGAATGCGCCTAAGATGTCGCGAATTTTCAGTCGGATGTCTCCGACAGCCACGCGGTCTATGGTGTCAAAGACTGTAATTTCACCGTCAAGTAATTGGGCTTGATTTTGGGCGAAATATCCGATTTTGACATTGTGGCCGACTTTTAGCGAACCGGTAAATGGTATCTCGTTCATGATACATTTGACCAAAGTAGATTTACCCTCGCCGTTCTTGCCGACAAATGCGACTTTCTCGCCGCGGCGAATGGTGAAAGTGGCATGGTCAAAGACTTGGTGGTCGCCGTAAGCCTTGCCGACGTCTTCGAGTATCAAGGGGAAGTCACCTGAACGTGGAGCCGGCGGGAAGCGCAAGTTGAGGTGTGATGTGTCCACTTCGTCAACCTCTATGCGCTCAATCTTGGCGAGTTGCTTCATGCGGCTTTGCACTTGCACGGCTTTTGTCGCTTTATAGCGGAAGCGTTCAATGAAGTCCTCGGTGTCTTGAATTTGCTTTTGCTGGTTTTGGTAAGCGCGCATTTGCTGCTCGAGGCGTTCTTTGCGCAGGACTACATATTTAGAGTAGTTGACGGCATAGTCATAAATCTTGCCCATCGAGATTTCGATGGTTCGGTTTGTCACGTTGTCGATAAAAGCGCGGTCGTGGCTGACTAAGACTACGGCTTTGGCTTTTGCGACGAGGAAGTTTTCAAGCCACTGTATAGACTCGATGTCGAGGTGGTTGGTAGGCTCGTCGAGGAGTAATACATCGGGGCGAGTGAGCAGGAGTTTAGCCAACTCGATGCGCATACGCCAGCCGCCGCTGAACTCTGAAGTGGCGCGTGAGAAGTCGCTTCTAACAAAACCGAGACCGAGCAGAGTCTTTTCCATCTCAGCCTCGCAGTTCTCGCTGTTTTGCATTGCTAACATCTCGGTCAGCGTAGTCATGCGGTCTATTAAGTCGTGATAGTCTGTGCTGTCATAGTCAGTGCGCTCTGCCAACTCGGCGTTCATCTTGTCGAGACGGCTCTGCATCTCGTCGATATGGCTGAACGCTTTGCGCACCTCGTCAATGACCGATGTCGAGTCGGCGAGCACCATTTGCTGTGGGAGGTAGCCGATAGTGACATCATTTGGCACGGAAACAGAGCCGGATGTGGGCTTCTGAATGCCGGCGATAATTTTCAACATTGTTGATTTTCCCGCGCCGTTTTTTCCCGTTAGGGCTATGCGGTCTTTGGGGTTAATGACATAGTTGATATTGTCAAAGAGAGATTTTGCGCTAAATTCTACTGATAAATTATTGATTGAAATCATGTTAACGTGAGCGAGTGCCGATAGGTTACAGCGTGTGAGCGTTCAAGAGACCGCTGCCTTATAATAGAGTACAAAAGCAATGATTGCATAGATAATATTAGGTATCCACATCGCAATCATTGGCGAGGTCAGACCTGAGATAGCAAATGTCTGTGTTATAGTCATAAAGAGGATGTAGCTGAAGCTGAGCACCAAGCCAACGCCGATGTTCAGACCCATGCCACCCTTGACTTTGCGTGAGGACAGCGACATGCCAATGACAGTAAGGATGAAGGCTGCGGCGGTCATCGCAAATCGGCGGTGATACTCGACTTCAAAGCTCTTGATGTTGCCGACACCGCGTTTCTTTTGGCGTGTGATATACTGTGCAAGGTCGGGCGTTGTCATCTTCTCGTGGTCATTAGCTGATATCAAGAAGTCGCGAGGCTCAAAGGGGATAATGGTGTCGAGACGGTGTCCTTTGGTGAGGTATTCGCGATTATTCTTGAAGTCACGTATGATGTAGTCGCTGACTTGCCAGTTATAGAGAGTGTCCCAGCGGATAGAAACGGCGGTCATACGAGAGACCAAACGCTTGTGCTTGTCAAAGGACTCCATCGAGAAGCGTGAGCCCATTTTCGCCATATTGTCATAGCGGTTCATGTAAGCAATCTGCCCGGGCTTGACCATGAGCATGATGTTAGAGCCATAGTCAACTCGTTTGTTCTTGACATAGGTGTTTGTGTAGTTGATACGCTTGACGTTTGCGGGAGGTATGACGTAAGCGCTCAGCAGATAAGTGGCAGCAGCGATGACGCACGCCGAGATGAGATAGGGGCGCAGCAGACGGCGGAAGCTCATGCCCGTAGAGAGCATGGCGATAATCTCGCTGTTACCCGCAAGTTTTGTCGTGAAGAAGATTACCGCGATGAAAGTGAACAGCGGCGAGAATTGGTTGGCAAAGTACGGCAGGAAGTTGATAAAGTAGTCAACGATAGTAGCTTTGAGCGGTGCTTTTAAGAAGGCATCGAGCTTCTCGTTGATATCAAACATTACGACAATCGCCAGAAGGAGGATGATGGCGAAGACATAAGTGCCGAGGAATTTGCGGATAATATATCTGTCAAGTATCTTAAACACAGAGTGATGATAATTTTAAAGGCGGCGCATTAGCTTCTCGACCATAGCGGTCTTCCAGATTTTGAAGTCGCCTTCAATGATATGTTTACGCGCTTCTTTGACTAACCAAAGATAGAACGCTAAGTTATGAATAGAGGCTATTTGCAGCGCCAAGAGTTCTTGAGCGATGAACAGGTGGCGCAGATATGCTTTTGAATAAACGCGGTCAACATAGCAAGGACTTTCCGCCCAGATAGGCGAGAAGTCGTCAGCCCATTTCTTGTTGCGCATGTTCATAGTGCCTTCGGGAGTGAAGAGCATACCGTTGCGGCCGTTGCGTGTCGGCATTACGCAGTCCATCATATCGACGCCACGGTCAATGGCTTCGAGGATGTTGACGGGCGTGCCGACGCCCATGAGGTAGCGCGGCTTGTCTTCGGGGAGTATCTCGTTGACGACTTCAATCATGTCATACATGACTTCGGCGGGTTCGCCCACAGCAAGACCACCGATAGCGTTTCCGTCAGCGCCGAGCTCGGCGACGAATTTGGCTGATTCGCGGCGCAAGTCGGGATATGTGCAGCCTTGCACGATTGGGAAATAAGATTGGTAGTGACCATACTTAGGCTCTGTCTCCTTGTAGTGTTTCCAACCGCGAGTGAGCCAGCGTTTGGTGAGGTCAAGCGACTTGCGAGCATAGGCATAGTCTGACGTTCCTGGAGGGCACTCGTCGAGAGCCATCATGATGTCAGAGCCTATAGAGCGTTGGATGTCCACAACGTTTTCGGGAGTGAACAGATGCTTTGAGCCGTCGATGTGGCTGCGGAAGTGTGCGCCCTCATCGGTTAGCTTGCGGTTATCGCTGAGCGAGAACACCTGAAATCCGCCGCTGTCTGTCAAGATAGGTCTGTCCCAACCGTTGAATTTGTGGAGACCTCCGGCGCGTTCGATGATGTCCATGCCGGGACGCAGATAGAGGTGGTAGGTGTTGCCCAAGATGATTTGGGCGCCGATGTCGTCACGAAGTTCGTGCATGTGCACACCTTTAACCGAGCCGACAGTGCCGACCGGCATGAATATAGGTGTTTCGATAACGCCGTGGTCAGTAGTGATAACGCCGGCGCGAGCGCGACTGTTGTCGCAAGTAGCTGTGAGTTTATATTCCATGTGTGTATAAAACGGTCACCTCTAAGCGAAGAGGTTATCGGGATATACGCCTTGTTGGTGTAGCTTGTTTAGGTTGTCGATAACAGACTGACGGTCTTCTTTGTAAGTCACCCCAAACCAGCGAGATGGCGTTTCTAAGACTTTAACTGTTGCTTCGCCGTTCTTGATAAGTTTATCAACGACAGAGGGGATATAGAATTCGCGTTTCGGGTCGTCGATATATTTGTCGAGGAAGCGTTTAAATTCGCGTTTGCTATAGCCGAAGTATTCGGCAGAGAAACCCCAGAGGTTCATAGACACGGGGGTTGAGGGGTCTAACAGACACTTCTCATCGTCAAAATCGAGGTATTCGATTTCGTGTTTTTCGTTGTAACCGATTTGACGGCGTTCAACGATTTTGAGGAGCTTGCCGTTGCTGACGGTGCAGACACCGCGAGAGACAGTGCCGTGTTCGGTCATTGTGTTTACAACGTTGAAACTAACCATGCAGTATTCGCCGTGTGGACGTCTGTCAGGACGCGATAGCTCGTTTGCGATAGCGACAAATGCTTCACGGCCATAGAAGTCGTCGGCATTGATAACGGCGAAGGGCTCGTTTATGACCTCTGCGCCCATCAAAACGGCGTGGTTAGTGCCCCAGGGACGCACACGGTCTTCGGGTGCGGTATATCCATCGGGCAGAGAGTCAATGCACTGATATACGGTCTTTACATCGACATATTTTTCGTACTTCTTTACAATTTTATCGTGAAATTCGTCTTCAAATTCATGGCGAATGACGAATACGACCTTGCCGAAACCGGCTTGGATTGCATCGTAGATAGAGTAATCCATGATAGTCTCACCATGAGGGCCCATGCCTTCAAGTTGTTTCAAGCCACCATAACGTGTGCCCATTCCGGCTGCCAGTACAAAAAGAGTAGGTTTCATAGCAAATTTGCTTTATATAATAGAGAGAGTTTAAAGATTCTGTTAATTATGGTGCAAATTTAAGGTTATTTGTCGATATAAACAAGCGTTTTATCAATAAGACAATTGACTAATCACTCAATAAGCCAAATTTTTATGCCAATTTGGGAGTGGGGAAACTGCTGATTGATAAAATTAAGCCTTAACCTCGGCCTCTCGCCCGCGGGCGGCTGACCGAGGTTAGGCATTAACTTTAAACTTTGCACATCAGATGCGCTCAAGCACGGTTGCCACCAAGTCGCGGATGCCTGACTTGTAGTTGGGGTTGGCTACGGTGTTGAAGCGGTTGGCGATAATAGAGCAAACGGTCATTGCCTTGTGACCCATGAGCTTGGCGAGGCCTTGAAGCGGTGCGCTCTCCATCTCGTAGTTTGTAATCTTGCGGCCACGGTGTTCAAATGATTCGATTGCGCGGTTGAGACCGGGGTTTGCGAGTGGCAGACGCAGCTCGCGACCTTGCGGGCCATAGAAGCCAACGGCAGAGATAGTGTTGCCTTTGACCATATCGTTGCCGCAGATGCGCTCAACGAGCTCGGCATCGGCATCAACGACATAGGGCTTAGCCCAGAGTGGATTCCAGTCGGTGTGAGCGCAGAGAGCTTTCTCGAAGTCGAGGTCTGCGATAGAGTTGCGACCGGCATAGTAGTTGAGCACGCCGTCAAAGCCGATAGCTTTCTCGGCGATAACGGGAGTGCCGAGAGAAAGCTCGGGCTGGAGAGCGCCTGATGTGCCGATTCTGACCATTGTCAGCACGCGCTTGTTCTCTTTGACTTCACGCGTTTTGAAGTCGATGTTAGCTAAAGCGTCAAGCTCGTTGATAACGATGTCGATGTTGTCGGGGCCAATGCCGTGACTGAGGCACATGATAGGCTTGCCTTTGTAAGTTCCGCCGATAGTGTGGAACTCACGGGAAGAGACTTCAAAGGTCTTGGTGTCGAAAAATTCGGCTACCATGTCAACGCGACCGGGGTCGCCAACCAAGATGATGCGGTCGGTGAGCTGTTCGGGCAACAGGTGCAAGTGGAACACCGTGCCGTCAGGATTGATGATAAGCTCTGATTCCGGTATGAATTTCTTTTCCATAAATTAATGAATTTTAGGTTGTTGTATGAGCTAAGAATTTAAACGGCAATGACGCCGTATTTGCCGCCGGGGAGCACGATGATAAGGTCTTTCATTTCCATCTCAAAGAGTTGGGAGCTGAGCTGCGCAAATGGCATAGAGAGTCCGACACATAGCTCGTTGACGGTGGCTTCGGGGTTTGCTGTTATATAGTCAATGATGCGTTTCTCGCCGTCGGTGACTTCGGCAAACATCTGCTTCTGAGTGCCTGCTTTGGGTCTGCCTGTCCATCCTAAGACAGACATCAGGTCGTCGGCATCGCGGACGATAGATGCTGAGCGGCGTGCTATGAGGTCGTTGCAACCGCGGCTGTAAGGGTCGCTGACACGCCCGGGAACTGCTAAGACTTCGCGGTTATAGGCTTCGGCAATGCGCGCTGTTGACATCGCACCGCCGTGGCTGTCGCTCTCGACGACGAGCACCGCGTCGCTGAGTCCGGCAATGATGCGGTTACGCGCCAAGAAGTTGCCTTTGTGCATAGGTGAGCATGATTTGTACTCGGTGACGAGCTTGCCGCCTTCGTTGATGATGCGTTTTGCGGCAGAGCGGTGGTCGGCGGGATAGATGCGGTTAAGGCCGTGGGCAAGTACGGCAACGGTGGGCACGCCTTCTCTGAGTGCGGCGTTATGTGCGGCAATGTCTATGCCATAGGCCAAGCCACTGACAATTACGAGGTCGTCAATGCGCTCGGCGAGGTCCTTGACGAGTCTGTTCACAAAGTCAACGCCGTAGGGCGTGGCGTGACGAGTGCCGACCATTGCTATCACGTGGCGGCTGTCGAGGTCGCAGTTGCCCAAGGTGTAGAGCATCGTGGGCGCATCGTCGCAGTCGCGGAGTCGGTGCGGATAGTTGTCATCGACAAAGAAGTGTGTTGCAATATGGCTGTTGGCGACAAAGTCGGCCTCCGTGCGTGCCTCATCGAGCAGGGTGCGACGATATTGCTCCGTCATGCTGCCGTCAGTGACACCGGTGAGAGAGGCGAGCTGTGCCTCTGATGCTGCGAAATAGTTGTCAATCGTGCCAACACGGCGCAAGAGCTCAGTCGCTGTCGACAGAGTGATGCCCTTGTATGACGAGAAGGCAATCTGTTGTATGATTTCGTTATTGAGCATTAGAGGAACTTGGCAAAGGCTTGGCGCAGGCGTTCACCGCGAGAGAGTTTGCCATTTTCGAGGCATACAATTTCGACAACAGACTCCACGACGGGCTTGCCTTCGGGAGTGAAGATGTCTTGTTGGAAATAGAACACCGGGCCGCGGTTTGAGATATTGAGTTTGCTAATCATGCTGTCACCCAATCCGAGTGGGTGTTTATAGCTGATAGTGACCTTAGAGAGTACGGGGTCGAGCCCTGTCTCGTGCATCTCACGGAAGGTGAGACCGGCAAATTTGCAAAATTCGTGGCGAGTATGTTCGAGATAGTGGAGGTAATTGGCATTATTGACAATACCCTCAGCATCAACCTCATAGTCACGAACTTCGATGGGCAATTCAAAGATATAATTGGATGACGTATTGGTCATAAGTTCAAAAAAATTGATTTAGTCAGTAAAATTACCAAAAAAATTTGAATCCCCACAATTAGCACCCCGAAAAAATGTCCGTCCCCGCGCGAGAGCGGCGAGAGGGTTGGGCGAGCAGTCGGAGACTGCAAATCTCTGCAAGCCCCACAGCAGCTCGTCTGCTGTGGGGTTGAGTCAGACGGCGATCTGTCTCTCGGTAGAGAGACTATCTAAGTGTCGAAGGTGGTCTCTCTAACGAGAGACGGTGTGATTGGTTGGCGATGTCCCCACACCAACGGCTGCGTGCCGGGGGCACTCCGCCGCTGATATGGGGTTTTCAGAGGTGTGCGGTCTCCGACCGCGGTGTGTCGGTGGGTGCTACAAGATGGTCATATTTCACGCGAGGGTAGCACCCCGGATGGGGGTGCATTTTTGCCACCGACATTATTACCCCGGGAAGAATCCCGGGGCTATTGCATTTTGCCCCTAACGGGGCAATGCCCGTCCGCACGAAGCGTGTGTGTCGAAGGTGGTCTCTCTAACGAGAGACTGCGCGACTGGTAGGCGGTGACCCCACACCAGCGGCTATGTGCCGGGGGGCACTCCGCCGCTGATGTGGGGTTTGCAGAGGTGGGCGGTCTCCGACCGCAGTGTGGTGAACGCCGTAGGCGTGGAATGCGGCAGTAGCCGCATGATATGCGTAGCCTCGGGTAAGGGCGGCGTAGCCCCCGCCACCCGAGGTAATTT
>CAYYAA010000061.1:0-13155 GCA_964469875.1 uncultured Bacteroides sp. | reverse complement strand
ATTTGTCAGAAGCCAAACTTCAGAACGATGCAAAGATACGACAAAGTATTAAAAAAAACAACGGAGACTGATTCACATCACCCTCCGCCAATTACAACTAATTTTCACTAATTGCCTATATCAACCTACTTAAACTACACTATCTATTTAAAACTACACTTTTATTGAATGTTCTCAAATGAATTATTTTTTAGGTAAAACTCTCAGAGTTTATATCACTTATAGCAATAACATCATGCTTGCAAAGATTACCAATCCATGCAGGACAAACGACTAACATATTTAACTTGACGTTTCATAGATTAAAGACGTTTAAGGATGCAAATTGCTACTAAATCTTTTTTTTTAGATAAGTGATTTTTTAAGGTTTAAAATACGGCTCTAAGACGTATTTTCTATTTAAGGTCTCTCAATCAGTAGAGGAAACTGAAGAGGTGGGGACAACAATCAATCTTTTTTTTTAATCGCGGCTTACATCCGTTTCGTCAGCGAGCCGGAGTGTGATAGGTTTTAAGGATCTGTTCAAATCTCGTAGTCAACCATCCTAAGTCGTTAACATTTGCTTTCCGATTAACTACATTGCAAATTTAATAAAAAAATTATAGTTTGTAACAAGTAAAAACTAAAAAGTCAAGTAGTTTAACTCATTTTAACTTTAACTGTATTTTTGTAAATTTTTACGCTTTTATTTTCAACAATGTGGGCAACTTTTAGGTAACTAAATCTCATATTTATTAGACTATTAAAGTTAAAAACGGTGGACGAAACTGTGAATTTCGCCCACCGTTTTTTAACTATTCAGGGGAGTGTATTTTATCTGATTACGAACTTAGAAGTCTTGACGTCTCCACGTTCTGTAACAGCAACGACCACATAAACGCCGGCATTAAGATTGAGTGTAGAAATGCTGTTTGCACCTGCAACGAGCTTAACGCCGTTCATGTTGTAAACAGAGATCTTGCAGCCTGCGGCGATGATTGAATTGCCTACACGTTGGATAGCAGAGTCACCAACTTTGATGTTTGAAACAGAGGTATATTTTCTACCCTCGAAATACAAAGCCAATTTGTTGTCGGCAAAAGACCACGGAGACGCTTCAGTTTCGCCGAAACTAAATCCGAGACCTTCGAGGAATGTTTTGTCAAGTGACGAAGCTGAGATAGTAGCGCCTTCAGTTGTTCCGGCTTCTGCAGCGATATTTGAGTCAACGACATCAAGGCCTTCGATAACATAGTTATCAGCAAGACCTGAATCAGCAGAGTTTGCCTTAGATGAAACTAATGACCATTCGCCTGTCACTTCATCTTGAACATATTCGCCATCAGGCTCACTATTGAAGATTGTGTAGCCGACTACGCGGTGAGCAGTTGTAGCTTGGTTATCATAGCTTTGTTTCGGAAGCTCGGGAACTTCGATTGAAGATACGGCTACGATATTTTTAGCGACGACAGCTTTCTTGCTGTTTGACCAGTCTTCAGCGAGTTTACCTACGATACCGCCGACTTGAGCGCCTGTGCCCCAAGTTTGGTTTGTTGTTGCGGTGAGTGTACCCTCAACATAGCAGTTTGTGATAGAAGAACGAGCAGCCGAGCCAACGATGCCACCGATAGTGTTTTGACCGAGGATGTCAGCGTTAACGTGGCAATTTGTTACGGTTTCATCACCTGAAGTTGTAGATGAGATGATACCACCGACAGCTACGCCACCGCTAAGATAGCCGCTAAATGAGCAGTCTTTAACAGAGCAGCTTGTGCGGATATCGCCTACGATACCACCAACAGCGATTGAACCGTTATATGGGAAGTCAAGGTTTGCTTCTTCGAGAGAGCATTGAGAGATTGTAGCATACAGAGATGCTTTGCCGACGATACCGCCGACAGTTGCGCCAACATTTTCGTTGGCAGTACCCTCGATACCTGAAATATGGATATTGCTGATAGAGGGAGCTGTTGTGCCTGTACCCATTGCAGTTGCAGCGATGAAGCCAAACACAGAGTTTTCTTCATTGACAACGAATGACGGATTAACGAAGTTGATATCCTTAATAACAGCGCCACTGCTAATGCTTTGGAAGATACCTGAGTAATACTCGTCTGAACTTACGATAAGGTTAGAGATTGTCTTGCCGTTACCATCAAGAGTACCGATGAAGTCACCTGCGATAGGTTCAAAGGTATAATAAGCAGCGTCAAAGTCTTTGGCAATCTTATAGTTTGCAGTCAAGTCATATTTGATTTGTTGCAAGTCACCTGCTGTTGAGATGAGATAAGGATTTTGAGCCGAGCCATCGCCACCTGCAGCAAACTTAGCGAAAGGCAATTCAAGGAATGCCGAAGCATAAGCGTCAGTGTCATCATTATAATATGTAAACCACAAAGCGGGGTTAGCGTTTGTCGTGATAAGAGTGATGCCCATCAAGCTGCCAAGCTCCTCGTTGACACCAAGTTTAGCGAGGACTTCGCCGTCAGTATTAAAGATAACAAGACTCTCCTCGGTTTCGGTGCTTGTTGAGCTTACATAAGTCTTAACCAAGAACATATATTCACGCTTATCATCAGTGTTAAAGAGATAAGGATTGAGCACAGAGTTCTTGATATAAGGATAAGCCATTGCGATTTGTTTGCCCAATGGGATAATATCGTAGTGGTCTAATTCGCCGTCGGTTTTAAACCAGCCGACATAGTGAGAAGTGTTGTCGTCATCATCAGTGATGCCATAGCTCATAGAGATAGCATATTGATATTTGTTGCCAACAATGTAGCGGTCAGTGCTTGAGGTCAGCGAGTTCTCGCCTTGTTCAACCTTGATTGTAGCCGCCAAGTTGCAAGAAGGCATATCTACAAATTGGAATACATATTCACCTTCAACTTGTTTATAGAAGCCTTGTTGGTGTTCATATCCGCTGATGTCAGACACGTCGATAAGACCTTCGACATCTTCGGCAATATCTGCAATTTTTTCGCCGTTAATATCAAATACTTTGAAAGCGTAGACAGATTCATCAGATGAAGTTTTGTAGTCCTCAATTGTGACAACATAAGAAGGATTATCATCATCGGTCCACATATCATAAGACACGTCATCAGCATAGTTAAGCACACCGAGTTCATAGAATGAGCAGCATTGTTTGCCGGTATCATCCTTAAGCTCCATCGGAATTTTTGTTTGTTTATACTCGGAGAAGCCGCCATAAGTTGAATAAGTATAAAGGTCGATGACAAAGTTATTGTCAGTATTCGGTGTCATATCGCGAGTAAATTCGCCGGCTTCAGCATCATAGACATAACCGTCATTAGCGAAGTATGGCTTCTCGTATCTTACGACAGCGAAGTATGGCTTGTTATCATAAGTTACGCCAATAAAAGGCAGACCGTCATTGCCCTCAAAGTTATCATAAGGGGTGTACAAAGTCTTAATTTTATTCGGGCCATCGGGATTGCTCCATGATGCCGGAGCATAGATGTCATAGTGGAGAGCATAAACTGTGTCGTCTCCGGCAGTCTCATCTTCATAAACATCTGATGCCGGGAGGAATGCCTCCTCATAGAACGTGATATAATATTTCTCGCTGAATTGACCGGCGTTGATAGCGTCAACATAGTATCCTTCGATTGTCGCAACAGCATCGCTCGGCTCATCGCTGATTGAATACACCTTAGTATAATAATGGTTGACATATTGTGGAGTATTAGCCGCAATCATCACCATCACTTCATACTTAGCATCCGTATTAAAGAACTTTTGAGTAACACAAGCGCCGAGTTGAATTGCGCCGATGCGAGTCTCGTTTTCTGCGACAGTCACAGTGTCCTGCACAGAGCCGACTTCTTTATAGTTACTGTCGTAGATAGTAAATTTGAAGCCGGAGAGATTTTTCTGGGTAGCATAACCACCTTCGAGAGCGACCTCATCATACTCCATTTCGCTCGTGTAGAACCACGTGGTGCCATCGGGAGCGTCGAGATAGCCAACGCTGTAGGCAGCAGGCAGTGTAACACTGAAGTCTTTCTCACTTACAATTTTAGCTTTAGCTGACTTGCGAGCTTTACCTTCATTAATAAAAGGAGACTCAGAACGCGCATTAGCTTGTTCATACTTAGACTTTGGCGTGTACTTGAATGTCGCTTCGGTCTGATTCCCGGACTTTGTCGGTGCTTTCGCCATAACAGGCTGTGCGCCAAGCAAAAGAGCCAAGGGAATAGCTGTTGCAGCTGTTAGATTTAGAATTTTACTCATCAGTTCTTTAGATTTAATGCAAAAAATGTGTTTGCGTTTTCAATATTCTTTATCTGATAGACTTACTTTTTAAAGTTATCCTTCATGATTTAGCTGCAAAAGTATAGCAAATATTACATTTAGCAAAACAAATCGTAACAAAAATGGCGGTATAAGCATATTTTTAACACGGAATAATCAGAAATAATCGAGATGACATTTGGCGTTTTAGAATAATTGCATTAATTTTGTCACCACGGTAATAATTACGACCGTAATAAAAACATGAAATTCTATAATCGAACAAAGGAAATAGATGAACTGAGACGTATACAAGGGCGAGCCTTTGACTCTCGGTCAAGAATGACTGTCATAACAGGACGACGACGCATCGGCAAGACATCATTAGCACTGCGCGCAACCCGTGGCGATTATCCAACGGTGTATCTATTTGTTAGCAGGAAAAACGAGGCTGCATTGTGCAAAGAGTTTGCCGGACTTATTTCTTCGGCACTTAATTGTTATGTGCCATCTGAAATTAAATCGTTTAAATCCTTGTTCCAAATGTTGATGGAACTTGCAAAGACTCGCAAGTTTAATCTGATTATTGATGAAATTCAGGAGTTCTTCAACATTAATCCTTCCGTTTTCAGTGATGTACAAAATATATGGGACACTTATCGCGATGACACCCATATAAATCTACTGCTGATGGGGTCGGTATATTCCATGATGCACAAAATCTTTGAGAATTACCATGAACCTCTCTTTGGCAGAGCCGATGCCATGATTCGCCTTTCCGGATTAGGCACCGAGACTATGAAGGAAATAATGCATGACCATCGTCCAGACTATACCAATGACGAACTCCTTGCATTATATACCATAACAGGCGGCGTGCCCAAATATATTGAGTTACTTTGTGACGATACAGATTTGTCTATAGATGGAATGCTCGATTATGTTGTGCGTGAGAACTCACCATTCGTAAACGAGGGCCGTAATCTACTGATAGAGGAATTTGGAAAGGATTACGGCTTGTATTTCTCAGTTCTTAGCTGCATTGCTTCCGGAACTAACACACAAGGTGCGATTGAAAGCGCTTTGGGCGGGGTGACTGTAGCCGGACATCTGAAGCGTTTAATCGAAGATTATTCGCTGATTAAGAGAGTGCGCCCAATTCTATCAAAGCCGCGGTCTCAGAATGTTCAATATGAAATTACTGACAACCTTCTGCGATTTTGGTTTAACTATTTTGATAGAAACCAGACTCTGATTGAGCTGAATAACTTTGAGCATCTCCGTCATATTGTCCATTCTGACTATCAAACATTCTCAGGCCTTGCGCTTGAAAAATGGTTTCGGCTAAAGATGATGGAAAGTCATCAGTATGCAGATATTGGCTCTTGGTGGGAACGGAAAAGAGGGAAAGAGGCAAACGAGATAGACATAGTCGCTATATCGGTTGACGGTAAGACTGCTCAAGTAGCCGAAGTAAAGCGACAACAGCGAAATTACGATCATAAGGCTTTCATGGAGAAAGTCGAAAAAGTAAAAACAAGCATCTTGTCAAAATATCACATCAATACGCTCTTGCTGACTTTGGAAGATATGTAGAAAAATGCGCCTCGAGAGCGAACTCCCGGGGCGCACAAAATATATAGGCCTCAATTGAGCATATTTTAGCCACGATAATTAGTAGTTCCACTGACAGGCTACCATGCGCAAATTGGGGCAGGCTTGTGTGCGCAAATCGACTATCATGTTATTGCGACAGTTAATATATGTTAGAGCTTGGTCAAATGACACGTCAAGCATTGACAGCTCATTGTTGTTGCACAATAGACGTTGCAAGAATGTCTGATTGCTCAGCGACAGGCTTGTCAAGTCATTATAGGAGCAATCGACAAACATCAGTCGCGGGCAGTCCTCGACACTGAGCGATGTCAGATCATTGTAGGAGCAGACTAAATCTATCAAAGCATTGCACTCGCGCACCACCAAGGTCTTCATATTATTGTCAGAACAAATGAAAGTGCAGAGCGAAGGCAGGTTTGAGAGTATCAAATTGCTAATCTGATTGTCATCAATGTTGAGATTTTGCAATTCTACAAGTCCGACGAGGTTGAGCGAGGTCAGCCGATTGTAGCCGCAATAGAGGCTCTTCAATGATGTACAGTCTGAGACATTGAGCTGCTCAAGGCGGTTTGACTGGCAATTAAGCGTCACAAGTGTCGGCGAATTTGCCACCGATAACGCCACCAAGAGGTTTGATGCGATATTAATATTCTTAATAAAGTGAACATCTTGGATGTCTAACTCTGTCAGACGGTTGTTGTTGAGTGTCAACTTAAACAAAGCCGGGCAGTCTGCGAGGTTAATCGTCTGCAGCTTGTTGCGTGAAGCATTTAGCTCACCAAGTCCGACAGCACCGGCGACATTCAGCGAGGTCAAAGCGTTGCGCGAGACATCGGCTTTAACGAGAGCAGTGAAGCCGCTAAGGTCGAGAGTGCCGGCGAGGTCTTTACTTCGCCATGCTATTTCCGTGACATGTCCTGATGCCACGGTCACGCCCTCCCACGTTGTCGGGTCATTGAGATTGCTGATTTTCAGAGCCTCGGCATTTGTCGCGTGCTTCTGAGCCGGCTGTTGCAAGAAGTTTTGCAACTGTCGCAGCTCGTTCTTATTGAGTGACTGTGCAAACACGGCGCAGCCACACATAACGGCAGTTAGTAGGATAATCAGTTTCTTCATAGTGTTAAATGTTATAGTTTTGATTTTCAACAACTATATCTGTCAAATGTTTAGCCGCGCTCATATTTTGCCGGCTTGCGGCGTTTGGTCAGACGATGTAATATCGGTGTCAACGCCTGAAGCCCGTTGTCGAGCAAAGACTTTTGACAGATAGCGTTCTTGGAAAGCCTGCAACAGCGACCAGAAACCGGGTATAAATAATGTGCCAACAATGGCATTAACAGCCATACCAAAGACCACAGCCGCGCCTAAAGACAAGCGACTCGCCGCGCCCGCACCGGTAGCAAAGAGCATAGGCATCACGCCAAAGACAAACGCCAACGCCGTCATCATTATCGGGCGAAAACGTATCTTTCCGGCATCCTGCGCCGCCTGCAATCGCTCCACTTTGGCTTTGCGGAAATCGGTAGCATATTCGACAATAAGAATGGCATTTTTTGCCGACATTCCTATCAGCAAGATAATGCCGATTTGAGTGTAAATGCTTATGCTTTGGTTCATCAGCAAGCAGCCCAAGACTGTGCCGAGGATAGCCGTTGGAGCTGTTATAACAACAGCTATGGGGTCTGTCCACGACTCATATTGCGCCGCCAAGACAAGTAAGGTCATAATGACAGCAAAAATAAGCACTATGCTGACAGTCGTCCCGGCTTGTGTCTCTTGATAAGCCTCACCCGTCCACGCATAAGAGAAATTCTCGCCCACCGTGCGCTGCATAATATCCTCCATCGCCGCCAATCCCGCTGATGAGCTGACATGTGGCGCAAGGCTCGCCGTCACCGACGCTGTCTCATAGAGATTGTAGCGGCTGACAGTGTGACTGCCGACCGTAGGCTTAACGGTGGCAAAAGCACTAAACGGCACCATGTCGCCCGACGAATTTTTCACGCTCAATTTAAGCACATCGGCTGCCTCACTTCGCGATGGCATATTGGCACTAAGAATGACCTCGTAAACCCTGCCAAAGCGCACAAAGTCATTGACAAAGCTGCTGCCCATATAAGCTGACAACGCATCATAGACAGCACTAATGGTGAGCCCTTCCATTTTAACCTTATCACGGTCAATCTCAACGGCATATTGCGGTACTGCGCCCTCATATAGCGAGGTCACACTCTTTATCTCAGGATAATCAGCTGCAGCCGTTTGTATCTGTGACACAACAGCTTGCAGCTCCTCTGCTCCGAGATTGTTGATGTCTAAAATCTGCATCTGCAAGCCCGAAGACATGCCCAAGCCGGAAATTGCCGGTGGATTGATGGCAAAGACCACCGCCTCCTCGATTGGTGCTGTCATAATCTCGACACGGTCTATTAGCGCCGAAGCGTGTTGCTCCGGCTTCTTTCGCTCGCTCCACGGTCGGAGTATCACAAAGAGCGAACCGACATTGCTGCCTGCGCCGCCCGCCAAGAACGATTGCCCAGCCACCGAAATCACATCTTTAACCTCAGGTAAAGTCATAATATCAGCCTCAACACGGCGCATAATGCTATCCGTGCGGTTGATTGACGCACCTGTCGGCAACTGCACCGAGGCTATAAAGTAGCCCATATCCTCCTCAGGCACATAACTCGTCGGCATACGCGTGTAGCCATAATATGCAACGCCACTGATAGCCAAGAACACCAAGAGCGACAGCACAGGACGGCGCAACATACGCCATACCATATTGTCATAGCCATGCAGAGTCTTGGCAAATACCGCATTAAACCATCTATAAACAAAGAACTTAGCTTGCTTGCGCGGTTTAAGGAATAACGCACACATTGCCGGAGTGAAAGTCAAGGCATTAATGCCTGAGAACGCCGTTGAGACGGCTATGGTCAATGCAAATTGCTTATAAAGTTCGCCGGTAATGCCGGATATAAAAGCCGTCGGAATAAACACCGACATCAGCACCAACACCTCGCCGATTACGGGACCTTGCAACTCCTTCATTGCACGTAAAGCTGCTTGATGAGGCGTAAGCTCACCCTCGTCAACGATACGTGCGCAGTTCTCCACAACAACGATTGCATCATCAACGACAATGGCAATTGCCAATACCAATGCAAACAGTGTCAAGGTGTTAATCGTAAATCCGAGCATACTCATCACGGCAAATGTGGCGATAAGCGACACCGGAATAGTAATCATCGGTATTATGACGGTGCGCAGGTTCTGCAAGAATATCAAAATCACCAACATCACAATCAACGTCGTCAAAAGGAAGGTCATCAACACCTCGTCAATTGACGCATCGACAAATGAAGTCGTATCAAGTATTACATTATAATGCACACCGGGCGGAAAGTACTCAGCCAATTCGTCAAGTTTGCTTCTGACACGCTTGGAGACATCGAGAGCATTAGCTCCTGGCAATTGATAGACGCCAATCAGTCCGGCTTGCTTGCCCGACACGTTTGATACTATGCCATAGGACTCGCTGCCGAGTTCTACCGTCGCTATATCTGTCAGGCGCAACATTGAGCCATCAGCCTCGGTGCGTATCACGATATTTGCAAACTCATCAGCCGTCTCAAGTCGTCCGGCAGCGGTCAGCGTGTACTCAAACTGCTGCCCCGCAGCCACCGGCGCAGAGCCGACAGTTCCGGCAGATACCTCCATATTTTGACTCTCAATAGCAGTCACGACATCGCTCGGACTTATGCCACGGACGCGCATTTTTTCAGGGTCAAGCCAAATGCGCATACTGTATTCGCCGGCGCCAAATGCGCTGACCTCCCCCACTCCTTTGACACGCGACAGCTCATCGACAAGATTGAGTTGGGCGTAGTTTGACAGATAGAGAGCATCATACATATCATTGTCAGCTTGCAATGCCACAAACAGCACGATGTCAGACGAGCGCGACATGACAGACACGCCCTGCTGCTTAACCGCTGACGGCAGAGTCGGTTCAGCCATACTCACTCTATTCTGCACCTTGACCGCTGCAATATCAACATCAGTGCCTGTCTCAAATGTTATCGTCAAATTATACGAGCCGTCAGAACTCGAATTTGAGCTCATATACATCATGCCCTCGACACCGTTGACCTGCTCCTCAATCGGCACGCCAACAGTCTCTGCAACGGTTCGCGCATCCGCTCCGGGGTAAGTCGCCGACACCATGACTGTCGGCGGTGTGATATTGGGGAACTGCGCGACCGGCAAGGTCTTGACCGCGACAAGTCCGACGATAATCATAATTATTGCCAACACCGTCGCAAATATCGGTCTGTTTATAAAGAACTTACTTAGCATAACATTATCACATTTATAATCAGTTAGTTACTTTAGGTTCAACCGTCATACCGTCACGCACCTTCAGGACAGCCTTTGTCACATAACGCGACTTGTCATTAAGGCCTTTGGTCACAATGCGCAGCGTATCATTAACCAAGTCACCAATCTCAATCGGCGTGTAAACGACCTTATTTTGCTCATCAACGATATAGACATACTTGCCGAGCTGATTAGACGAGATTGATGCATCTTTTATCAGCAAAGCCTGCGGCACAACGGCATAGGGCAAGGCTATCATAGCATACATACCGCCTTTAAGCTCGCCGTGGGTGTTTTTTATCTTGGCTTTAAGCTGCAAGGTACCGGTTGACTTGTCAATCTGCGGCGCAACATAACTGAGGTCTGCCGTATAATCATGCAACAACGGCTCGGAGAACGTAATCGGAATTTTGCTGTAATCAAGGTGCATACTGTCAGCACGCTGTTTTATCATTTCAAAATAGCCCACATCGGTGATGTCAAACAGCGCAGACAAGACCGTATCATCATAGAGATAAGCCAATGTCACCGGATTAATCGAGCCACCGAGATACGCTCCGACATCATATTGAGCCGATGATATATGTCCGGAATAAGGCGCACGCACAGCGCAATAGTTCAAGTTTGTCTGCGCCGTTTCGAGCGCCGCCTTTGCGGTATTTATCGAGGCAATGCTCTGGTCAAGATTGCTCTTTGCCTGAACCACTTCCATTTGACTTACGGCGTCACTGAGGTAAGCCGTTTTCATCGCCTCATACTCCTTTGAGGCATAATCATAAGTCGCCATAGCAGTAGCCAAAGTCGCTTGTGCCTGCTCCACAGCATCAAGATATTTGTCATTCTCAATCTGAAAAAGCAGCTGCCCCTCGGTGACAAAATCTCCCGACTTATAAAGCTGGTCACGCAGATAGCCATCAACACGCGACACCAAAGCCACCTCCTTGTTTGACGCGAGATAGCCGGGATAGGTCTTGCGCAACACGACAGAATCAACGACAGGCAACGCCACTTCGACAGTCATCGGCTCAGTATCAGCCTCTTGCGACTTATGACGACACGCCTCCGTCACACAACCGACGACAGCGATAACCGCCACCACTAATGTAGAGTTCTTTAATGCTTTCATATTCATCAAGTTATTAATTATTATTTCACATCACCACCAAGTGCCTTATACAAATCTATCAATGCAATAGCAGCCTGACCTTGCGCCGAAATTAAGGTCGTTTGATACTCAAGATAAGACATCTGAGCATTCGCCACAGCCGTAAACGAAGTCAGTCCCTGCTTATATCGGTCAACCGACAGCTCCTCAGCGCGCCGGCTACTCTCAACAACATTCTCTATATCAGAAATATAGCGCAAAGCATTGCTATACGTAACAATAGCATTATCGACATCTTGCACCGCTGTCATAACCGCGAGATTATAACTCTCGACAGCACTCTCCAACTGAAAACGCGCCTCTGCCGTGTTATAACGCCGTGCAAAGCCATCAAACAGCATCCACGACAACTTTGGCGCAATCTCATAAGAATAGCTGTGATGCTTAAACATATCATTGACACTGCGCCCTTGCGTCATAAATTCACCCGTCAAGGTCAAAGTCGGCAGCCAATCTTTACGAGCAATGCCTAAGGACAAAGCCATTGCCTCGATAGTGCGCTCAGCCTCAACAACATCAGGACGATTGCGCAGCAAATCCATAGGCACGCCAACGGATACAACCTGCTGATAACGAGGCATATCCGCGACCTCAGACAAACGCGCCGCCAATGCCACAGGATAGTCACCGACAAGCAATGCCAAAGAATTTATCGCCGTACTGATAGACGTTCTCAACTGAGTTGTTGTCGCATAAGTCGAATAATAGACGGTCTTAGCTTGCGCAACATCCAACATCGACGCCAACATTGCCTCATAACGTGCCTCAGTGATTTTGACAACCTGCAACTGCCGCTCAATATGCTGCAAAGCGACATCAAGCTGCAACTGCCACATCCGCAGCTGCACATAAGTCGTGGCAATTTCAGCTTGCAGCGACAACAACACGCCGTCATACTCCGCCATGCTGACCTTCACCTCTGCGCCCTTCTGCTTGGTCTGTGCAGTAATTTTGCCAAATAAATCAAGCTCCCAACTCGCCGTTACACCGCCGAGCCAATAGCTTTCCCTAACAAGCGGCGAGCCTGCCGTTTGACTTTTATTCCAACCAAAACTCACATCAAACTGCGGATAATAAGCCGCACGCGATGCACCTAAAGCCGCACGAGCAATAGAAATGCGATGAGCAGCCTCCGCCACAGTCGCACTATTGCGCATACCAACCTCAATCAACGAGTCCAACAAATAATCATCAAAAGCCTGCCACCACCGCTGCTCATAACCGCTCTTGCGCTCACTAAAAACGCTGTCAACAGCCCACGTCAGCGGCATAGGCCTATCCAAATAAGACCTGCCACGCTCGGCACTCACAACAAAAACAAGACATAGCACAAAGGCCATGACTACACTTAAACGGTGTTTCATAAATACATTTTAGATTAAACAGTTTTCACAAGTACCAACTATAACAACGACCAAGTGCACTCCGTTAACCGATTAACAGAATTTAACCCATAAAAAATCAGCCCCGACAACCGTCAATTATGGCAAAGAATCGAGGCAAAATATGTAGAAATGTGTATATCGGCAAGCCTATTCTCTAAAAAAAGCAAAAAAGACCACAGTCACGCCACAAATTTGCAGCAAAACTATTGCAGATTCAAAAATAATGCGTACCTTTGCAACGCAATTAAGAAATGGTGCCCATAGCTCAGCTGGTTAGAGTATCGGATTGTGGTTCCGAGGGTCGTGGGTTCGAATCCCACTCGGCACCCAAACTAACAAGAGCGGTTCTTAAAAAAAGAGCCGCTCTTG